>NZ_AEPN01000024.1:0-64308 GCF_000185925.1 Paracoccus sp. TRP
GAGCCTCCGGCAAACCCGGTGCGGTTCACGGACAACGGAATCCAGTTCGCAGAGCAGCCGTGGAACCGGAACACCCTCTACTCCCGGCTGATGCGCTTCGACATGATCTGTGAGGCAAACGGGATTGAGCACCGGCTGACCAAGCCCAACCATCCCTGGACCAACGGCCAGGTCGAACGGATGAACCGCACGATCAAGGACGCCACCGTCAAACGCTTCCACTACGAAACCCACGACCAACTGCGAACACACCTCGCAGACTTCATGGCGGCCTACAACTTCGCACGAAGGCTAAAGATCCCCGGCGGTCTCACGCCTTACTAATACATCTGCGAGATTTCGACATCAGAGCCCGACAGATTCATCCTGAACCCGGTCCATCAGATACCGGGACTGAGCAACTAGGTGCTGCCGCTAATGATGTGCAATTCCGCGCCATCTGGTGGCTTGGGGCTGTGATCCTACAGTGGATATTGGCCGGGCTGGGTTTCCACGGTGATCCAGCGCAGCTCGGTGAATTCGGCAATACCCGCCTTGCCTCCAAAGCGGCCATAACCGGAACTGGCGGTCCCGCCGAAGGGCATCTGTGCCTCGTCATGCACGGTCGGGCCGTTGATGTGGCAAATGCCTGACCTGATCTGGCGTGCCACCGTCAGCCCGCGCGCCACGTCGCGGGTAAATATTGCTGCTGACAGCCCGTATTCCCCGTGGTTGGCAAGGCGGATCATGTCCTCTTCGTCACGGGCGCGGAAAATGGCGACCACTGGACCAAAGCTCTCTTCGTTGGCGATGCGCATATCGGTCGTGACGTGATCGACCACCTGCGCCGGCATCAGCACACCCTCGGCCGTTCCGGCAGAATGCAGGGTTGCGCCTTTCTGGCGGGCGTCCTCGATCAGAGCCGTGACTTTGGTGACGGTCTGGACATCGACCAGTGCGCCCAGAGGGGCCTTGCCCTCGCGAGGATCTCCGGCCTTCAGTGCAGCAGCACGGGCGATAAACCGTGCAACGAAATCCTCGGCAACCCCGGGGGCAAGGATGATACGTTCGGTCGACATGCAGATCTGGCCCTGATTGAAAAAGGCACCAAAGATCGCGGCATTCACCGCCTCTTCCAGATCGGCGTCGTGCAGCACCATAAACGGGGCCTTGCCGCCCAATTCAAGCAGGCAGGGTTTAAGCTGCCGTGCGGCGCGTTCGGCAATGATGCGGCCGACCTTGGTCGATCCGGTAAAGTTGATCCGTCGCACCGCAGGATGATCGATCAGCGTCCCGACGATATCGGCTGCGTCCTCGGGGGCGTTAGTGACAAGGCTGACAAGGCCGCGGGGCACCCCGCCTTCCTCAAGGGCCTCGACGATCAGCGAATGGGTGCGCGGGCAGGTCTCGGACGCTTTGAAGACCACGGCATTTCCGCAGGCCAGAGGGGTCGCCAGAGCCCGGACACCCAGGATCACCGGCGCATTCCAGGGTGCGATGCCAAGCACCACCCCGACCGGCTCACGGCTGGCCATGGCAAGGCAGCCCGGCTTGTCTGACGGGATGACCTCGCCCGCGACCTGCGTGGTCAGCGCTGCCGCTTCGCGCAGGATCGAGGCAGCCAGCATGGTGTTGAAACGTGCCCAGGGTTCGGTCGCACCGATCTCGTCAGCCATGGCGGCGACGAAAGCATCGGCGCGGGCGGCAAGCGCATCGGCCGCACCAAGCAACGCTGCGCGCCGGGCGTTGGGGCCAAGTGCGGCCCAGGTGGGAAAGGCTGCGGCGGCCGCGTCAGCCGCCGCGATTGCATCGGCCGGGCTTGCGGCGGCGGCTTCGCTGGCAATCGCGCCGGTGACCGGGTTGCGGCGGTGAAAGCTGCGCCCGTCGCTGGCAGGGCGTGCCTTTCCACCGATCTTCATGCTGACGAAACCCATGCTCTCCTCCTGTCGCGCGGGGTCGAATCGGGGCTGTGGGGCCCACGACCGGGCCATAGCATCATTCCCGTGAGGGCAGGGCAATGTGGTCGGTCTAATGCCCGCCGCCACCGCCGCCGCCGCCGGACGCGGGGCGTTCGACAAATATCAAAAGCAGCGCGAGAGAGGCGAAAAGAGCGGTCAGCAGCACAAAGATATCGGCCAGCGACATAAGCATTGATTGCAGACGCGCCATCTGGGTCAGTGTCGCCAGCGCCGCGGTATCGGCTGCCTCGCCAAGGCTGGAATAAACCTGTTCCAGCATCCGCATCGTCTCTTGCGCGGCATGGTTGGTGCCGCTGACGCTTTCGGCGATGCGGGCATAATGCAGATCCTCGCGGTTGCGCAGCACGGTGTTGATAAGCGCCAGCCCGACCGCGCCGCCAAGGTTGCGCGTCAGGTTGAACAGGCCCGAGGCGTTCTTGACTTTTTCAGGTGGCAGCATCCCCAGTGCGATGTTCGATACCGGCACCATGCAGAGCATCAGCGAGACACCGCGCAGGATCTGAGGCAGGAAGATTTCCCAATAGTCCCAATCCTCGGTCAGCCCGGTCATCATCCAGCAGCTAAAGGCAAAGATCCCGAACCCGATACCCATCATCAGCCGGGGGTCGACGCTTTGCGACAGCCGTCCGGCGATAGGGGCGGTCAGAAACATCGACACGCCCGACACCATCATCGCTTCGCCGATCTGTAGCGAATTATAGCCGCGTACCCCCGACAGATAGAGCGGAAAGATATAGATCAGCCCATAAAGCCCGATCCCAAGGCCAAAGGAAAACAGCGAGCCCATGGCAAAGTTGCGGTCGGCAAAGGCGTCGAGCCGCACGATAGGTTCTTGGGCCGTGAATGCGCGCCAGAAGAAAAGAAAACCGCCAACCGCCATCACTGCGGTCATGGCGACGATGAGTTCGTCGGCGAACCAGTCGTCTGCCGCGCCTTCTTCCAGCACATATTCCATTGCGCCAAGAAACAGCGCAAGGCCCAGAAAACCCCACCAGTCAAAGCGGCGCAGCAGGCTCATGTCCGGCTTGTCAAAGTCGATCATCAGAAAAGCCGCGCTGGTGACGATGATGCCGGGAATGACGTTGATGAAAAACAACCAGTGCCAGCTAAGGTATTCCGTCAGATAACCGCCAAGCGTCGGCCCGATCGTTGGGGCTAGCGTCGCCACCAGCCCGATCATGGGCGAGACGATATGCATCTTTGATCGCGGAAAGATCGTGAAGGCGCAGGCAAAGACCGTGGGGATCATTGCCCCGCCGATGAAACCCTGAAGCGCGCGCCAGATGATCATCTCGGTCATCGAGTTTGACAGGCCGCACATCAGGCTCATCAATGTAAAGCCGCCCGCCGAGATGGTGAACAGCCAGCGCGTCGACAGCATCCGCGACAGATAGCCTGACAGCGGAATCATGATGACCTCGGCGATCAGATACGAGGTCTGGATCCACGGGATCTCATCGCTTGATGCCGCAAGCCCGGCCTGAATTTCAGAGAGTGAGGCCGAGACGATCTGGATGTCCAGAATCGCCATGAACATGCCCAGCACCATCAGCAGAAAGGTGATGAGGCGGCGTGGGTCGATCCGGTCCTCATCCACCGCGGCAGTCATTACGACGGGCGCGGCGGTCACTTCGGCGGTGCCGTTGGCAGCCATGGTCTAGCCCCTGTTGTGGCTGTCGGGCAGGGCGGCGTCCTTGGCCGCAGCTTCGGGCGCGGCAGAGGTGGCGGCGATATCCGGAGCGGCTTCTTCGGGCGTGGTCGTGGGCGGCATCAGCTGCTGACTGGCACCGGTGCGGGTGTCGATCTCGGCAATGACCGACAAGCCGGGGCGCAGGGGCAGGCGAGCGCGGTCCTGTGCGTCGATCTGGATCCGTACCGGAACGCGCTGCACGATCTTGGTGAAATTGCCCGTGGCATTCGACGAGGGCAATATGCTGAACACCTGTCCCGTACCGGCGGCAAGGCTGTCCACCGTGCCATGCAGAACCTCTTTGGGCCAGGCGTCGACGCGGATCGAAACCTTGGCGCCGGGATGGATATCGGCGATCTGGGTTTCCTTGAAATTGGCATCCACATAGACCTCCTGCACCGGCACCAGCGTCCCGATCGGGCTGCCCGGGCCGACGTATGAGCCGACCTCGACCCGCCGTTCGGTCAGGATGCCATCAAAAGGGGCGCGGATCTGTGTAAAGTCCAGATCGCGCTGCGCCTTGCTCAGATCCGTGCGGGCCGATTGCACCTCAAGCCGGGCGGTGTCCAGCCGGGCCTTGAACAACACCAGCTCGGCCTCGGCCTGGGCCAGCGCGCCGCGTGCGCTTTCAACCTGCGCGGCCGAGGATTTCGCATTCGCCTCGGCTGCATCCAATGCGGCCTGCGTGCCGGCGGAGGTGGTCTTTAGCTCGCGCGCCCGGCGATAGGCCCGTTGTGCGCCGTCGCTGGTTGCCTCGGCGGCGGTCACTGCGGCGTGGGCCTGGCGGATTGCGGCCTCTCCGGCGGTGATCTGCGCCTCAAGCTGACGCACGTTGCTTTCGGCGACGGCCAGGCCGTTGCGGCTGCTTTCCAGCGCCAGTTCATAATCCTCGGGGTCGATGCGGGCGATGACCTCACCCTTGCGGACGGGCGCGTTGGCCGCGACAAGGATCTCGGCGATATAGCCACTTTCGCGCGCCTGCAGCGTCACCAGATCGGCTTGCAGATAGGCGTCGTCGGTTTTTTCGTGAAAGCGGCCAGAGGTGAACCATTGCCAGCCCTCGTAACCGACCACCGCCAGCAGGATAAGCGCCAGCGCGCCAAGGATGCGTTTGGCCTTGCCGGGTTTTTTCGCCGCCGGCTGTGCCCCGGGCGAGGGGCCGGTTGCCGCAGACGAATCTTCGTGCGTCGAAGCCATGGTATATCGCGCCTTTCCGATAGTGACCGCTGCCAGCAGATCGAAGAGCCAGCCCCGGTGGAGGAGGGGGGATTCGAGTCGCGGTCAGGCTGCTTATAGTATTGACCGAACCGTTCGGTCAATATACATATTAAGGGACCCTGCGGGATAGGGAATGACTTTTCCTGACGGGGTGGCATATCCTGCCGCACGACATCCGCAGCGTGCAGGAAAAGGAGGCAGGTTTGAACCAACCCGGCGGCAAGACGGCATCTGACAAGGGTGATCAGGGTGATCCCTGCGACCTGACGATGCAGCCCGAGGACAATCCCAAACGCCGCCAGATCCTTGATGGCGCGCGGCGGATGTTCCTGACGCATGGGTTCGAGGCCGCCTCGGTACAGGATATCGCCAAGGCGGCGGGGGTGTCGAAGGGTACGCTCTATGTGTATTTCGACAGCAAAGAGGCGATGTTTCAGGCGCTGGTCTCGACCGAATGCGGTCGCCTGCAACAGACCATCCGCCAGATCGGATCGGGTACGGAGGATGTCGGGCATGAGCTGTGCCAGATCGCCCGACGCATGATCGGCACGCTGCTACAGTGTGAGGTGCTGGCCGCGATGCGCATGATGATCGGCGCGGGTGAGAAATTCCCCGAACTGGCTCGGCTGATCTATCAGGCCGGGCCCACCCGCTCGATCAAGGCTTTGGCAGAGTATTTTGAGCGCCGCGTGGCCCAGGGCGATCTGGTAATGAGCGACTGCCTTGAGGCGGGGGCCGAATTCGTCGACCTGTTGCTGGGCGGTTTGCAGCGCCGCGCGCTTTTGATGATGCCTCCGCTGAGCGATGATGAGATCGAGGCCTTTATCCGCCGCCGCGTCGCACGTTTTCTGGCCGTCTATGCCCCCGGTCCGGTGGCGGGCTGACGGCGCCTTTTCTGCGTCAATTGGCCCAAGCGCGGCAGGGCCGCGGTGATGGCTATACTGGCGGTGAGTGACAACACCGGGCATGGCCGTCCAGCCCCTCTGGCCCCTCCGGCACTTTCGGGGGGCGTCCTGCCAGGCGGCTCTCAGCAAGATCGGAGGACTGACATGGCCGAGGAACGGGATTGCGTGATTGCGGGCGGCGGACCGGCGGGGATGATGGCGGGGCTGCTGTTGGCGCGGGCGGGTGCCCGCGTCACGGTCCTGGAGCGGCATCCCGATTTCCTGCATGATTTTCGCGGCGACACCATCCATCCAGCCACCCTGCAACTGATGGCCGAACTGGGCTGGCTGGACGAATTCCTGCGCCTGCCGCATCAAAAGGCGCCCGACCTGCATGCCGAGATCGCGGGCCAGCAGGTCACCATCGCCGATTTCAGTCGCCTGCCGCTCGACTGTCGCTATATCGTCTTTATGCCGCAATGGGATTTCCTGAATTTTCTGGCGGAAAAGGCGCAGGAGCTGCCGGGTTTTTCGCTGCGTATGGGCCATGGCGTCAGCGGCCTTTTACGCGAAAACGGGCGTATCCACGGCGTGATCTGGCAGGACACAAGCGGCGCGAAAGGCGAGATCCGTGCGCCGCTGGTCATTGGTGCGGACGGTCGGCATTCGGTGGTGCGTACCAAGGCAGGGCTGGAGGTTCAGGACTTTGGCTCAGCGGTTGATGTGCTGTGGCTGCGGCTGACGCGCCTGCCCGACGATCCGGTCCCTGCGATGAGCCATGCCGGCCCGCAGCAAGGGCTGGTGCTGATCGACCGCGGCGATTTCTGGCAATGCGGCTATGTCATCCGCAAGGGCAGTTTCGATGACCTCAAGGCGCGCGGCCTGCCCGCATTTCGCGCCGCGCTGGCTGCGCTGGCGCCCCTGCCGGCCGGGCGGTTTGACGAAATACAGGGCTGGGATCAGGTGCACCTGCTTTCGATCCGCATGGACCGGCTGAAACGCTGGTGGGCGCCGGGGGTGTTGTGCATCGGCGATGCGGCACATGCCATGTCGCCGGTCGGGGGGTTCGGCGTCAACCTTGCCATTCAGGACGCGGTGGCGGCGGCAAATATCCTTGCCCGCCCTTTGCGCGAGGGGCGGTTGCAGGATGCCGATCTGGCCCGGGTCGAGGCCCGCCGCCGTTTCCCGACCAAGGCCACGCAGGGATTGCAGCGCATGATGCGTCGCAAGCGTAACGAAAAGGGCGAGGCCGCGCCGCGCCCGCCGGGCTTTATCCGTGCAATCGCCCGCTTTCCGCTGCTTGCCCATACCATGGGCCGGCTGATCGGCATGGGGTTCCGGCCCGAACATGTAAAAGAGGTGCCAGGCCATGGCGTGGACTGACGCCGGGTGGCGCGAGGTCGGCCATGCCCGGGCCTGAGCGCCATTCTGCCGTGATGCGGGCGCTGTTTCTTGCGCTTGGCCTTGGCTTTACCGGTCTGGGCTTTGTCGGGATATTTCTGCCGCTGCTGCCGACGGTGCCCTTTCTGATCCTTGCCGCCGCCTGCTTTGCCCGCTCGTCCGAGCGGCTGGAGAACTGGCTGCTTTCACATCCGCAATTCGGCCCGCTGCTTTCGGACTGGCGTGAGCGCGGGGCGATCCCGATGCGGGCCAAATGGGCGGCGCTTATCGGGACGCTGACAGGCTTTGGGCTGTTTTTATTCTTCAGCCACCCGGGCTGGCCGCTGGTACTGGCGGTGGCCGGGCTGATGGGGCTGGGGCTCGGCTATGTCTTTACCCGCCCTTCGGCTTAAGGAATTCGGCAAGGCAACAGAGGTCCGCGCCTTGCCGCGATATCTTAGCGCGCAAAGCCGCTGATCTGGGGCAGCCAGGTTGAAAGCGCAGGCACAAAGGTCAGGATCAGCAATGATGCCAGCGCCGCAAGAAAGAACGGCGGCAATTCGCGGATCAGCGCCGAGGGTTTTTGCCGTGTCGCCGAGGCGACGACAAAAATCAGCCCTCCGACCGGGGGCGTCATCAGCCCGAAGGTCAGGTTGACGATGACGATGATGGCGAAATGGTCTGCTGCGATGCCAAGGTTATGCGCGATGGGCGCAAGAATCGGCACAAGGATCATCACCCCGGGCAGCGGGTCCATGAACATGCCAAACACCAGCAGCAGCAGGTTCACCATCAGCAGAAACGCTATGGGTGACAGGTCCATGGCGATGACCGCGTCAGCCATGGCCTGCGGCACGCCCTCGATGATCAGCACCCAGGCAAAGGCACGTGCGGCAGCCAGGATCATCAGCACCGCGACCGACATGATAGCCGAGCGCAGGAAAGCCCCCCAAAGATCGCTTAGCGTAAAGCCGCGATAGATAAAGGCGCTGGTCAGGATCGCGTAGAAAACTGCGACGACCGAGGCTTCGGTCGGGGTAAAGACCCCGCCGCGAATGCCGCCGACGATCAGCACGATCAACAAAAGCGCGGGCAGCGCAGCACCGGTGTTGCGCAGCATATCGCCCAGCGGCGGGCGCGGCTCTCCGCTGCGATAGTTGCGTTTGCGGCTGATCCACCAGTTCACGGCGGCCAAAAGGCCGGCGATCAGGATACCGGGCAGGATGCCTGCCATGAACAGCGAGCCGACCGAGGTATTGCGATCCTGCAGCGCATAGATGATCATGGTGATCGAGGGCGGAATGATCGGGTCGATGACCGCGACCGAGATGGTCAGCGCCCCGGCATAGGCTTTGGAATAGCCGCTGCGCTCCATCATCCGTGCCATCATTGCGCCGGGGCCGGCAGCCGAGGCCAGCGCCGAGCCCGAGATCCCGGCAAACAGCGTCCCGGTCAGGATATTGGCATAGCCAAGCCCGCCGCGCAGATGCCCGACGAATTGCGAGGCAAAACGCAGCAACATGCGCGAGATCGCGCCCGTGGACATGATCTCGGCCGCGAGGATGAAAAAGGGCACAGCCAGCAGCGGAAAGCTGTCAAGACCGGTGAACATCTCTTTCACCACCACGACCAGCGGATAGCGGCCTGAAAGGCCGACCGCGGCAAAGGCGGCCATGGCCAGCGCAAAGGCGATGGGCACCCCCATGATCATCAGGATCAGAAATGCGACAATCAGAATCTCAACCAACTGGGGCCTCGTCAGATTGCTGCAGGCCCGCCCGCAGATATTGTGGTGCGACCAGCGCCAGATGCAGGATCATCAGCAGGAAACCGACGGGCATTGCGGCATAGATCCACTTCATCGGCACCTGCAGTGCCGCCGACCGCTGGATCGAGGTCCGGTTCATGTAGTCGATGCCGACCCAGACCATGAAGGCGAAAAAGCCGAACAGGATCAACAGGATCACGCCGCGCAGGACAAGCTGACCCCTGGCGGGCAGGGCGTCCTGTGCATTGGTGATGGCGGCGTGGGCGCCGTGGCGCAGCGCCAGCCCGCAGCCCAGAAAGGTCAGCCAGATCATCGAGTAACGCGCGACCTCATCGGCCCAGGTCAGCGAATTGCCGGTCAGGTAGCGACCGGCGACGTTCCAGCCAAGGATCCCCGCCATGGCGGCAAGTCCAAGAACCAGAACGGCACCGTTCAGCGCGACAAAGGCGTGTTCGATCCGGCGCATCGGTTATTCGACCGCCTGGATGCGGTCCATCAGCTCTTTGCCGAACTGGGTCTCATATTGCTTGTAAGGCCCGGCCAGCGCGTCGCGGAAGGCGGCTTTTTCTTCGGGCGACAGCTCGTTAATCTGCATGCCGGCCTGTTTCATCGCCTCGACGCCCGAGGCATCGACATCGTCCACATAGGCGCGCATCGCCGTCACCGCATCGCGAGCGGCCTTGTCAAAGGCGGCTTTCTGCGTGTCGTCGAGCCCGTTCCACAGCGAAGGCGAAACAAGGATGATCGTCGAGGAATAGACATGGCCGTCGAGGGTCAGGAACTTCTGCACCTCGTCAAGCTTGGCCGATACGATCACCGACAGCGGGTTTTCCTGCCCGTCGATGGCGCCTTGTTCAAGCGCGCCGATCACCTCGGGCCATGCCATCGGGGTAGGGGCGGCGCCAAGGGCGCGGAACGCCTCGATATGCACCGGGTTTTCCATGGTGCGGATCTTGAGCCCGCTCAGGTCGGCGGGTTTCTCGACCGGGCCGCGGTTGCTGGTGATATGGCGAAAGCCCTGCTCACCCCAGGCCAGCGCGTGCAGACCGGCGGCGTCGAATTTCGCCAGCATCTCCTGCCCGACCTCGCCGTCCAGAACCTTGCGGGCGTGATCTTTGTCCCGCAACAGGAAGGGGATGCCCAAAACGCCGACTTCGGGGACGAAATTGGTCAGCGTACCGTCCGAGGCGATGGTCATTTCGACAGTGCCAAGCTGCAGCCCTTCGAGAACCTCACGCTCACCGCCCAGACCCGATGAGGGGAAATGGCGGAAGGTGAACTGGTCGCCAAGGCTTTCCTTGAGCGAGGCTTCGAATGCCTTGGCACCCGCGCCGTAGTGGCTGTCCTCGGCCAGAGCGTAACCGATCTTGATTTCCTGCGCGAATGACGGCGCGGCGACGGCAGCGCAAAGCAGCGCGGCGGCAAAGACGTGTTTCATGCTGGTTCCTTCCCGTTTCCGGGGGCGATTTAGCGCTACATGACGGGAATGTGCAATCCCGGCACCCGTCGTGGGGCCGGGTGAGAGAGCGGTCCCGCCCCTCAGGCAGGGCGGGATTGCGGCACGGTATCAGGGGTGCCTTCGAATGCGTTAGCGATTTCTGTCTCGCAGCAGCCATTGGCCAGCATTGCCGCCAGCAGGATACGCGCCTGCCCCGGGCGCAGCACACGGGCGTGGATGGCTCCGGCGCGGCGCATGTCGTGGCCGCCGCCCCCGCCGCCATAGATTGGCGAAAGCAGTCCTTCGGGCACGCGGCTTGAGACGACGACAACCGCGCCTTCGTTGCGGGCTCGCGCGATTGCCGCGACCAGTTCGGGCGTGGCATTGCCGGACCCCAGTGCCGCGATGACGATGCCGCGGGCGCCGGCTGCAAGGCTGGCCTCAAGCAGCAGCCCGTCGCTGCCGGGATGGGCGGCGATGATATCGACCCTCAGATCGCTGACAGGGGCGGGCAAGGGGTGCGAGATGGTTGCCCCTTCATCCGCCACCCGCCGAAAGGCGTCGGGTGCATCGGTCGAGAATTTGTAAAGCCCCCAGACCGGCATGACCTGACCGCCAAAGGCCAGGGCGACCCCCGGATCTGCCTGGGGTTGCAGTGCCGCCCGGACAGCATCAGTGAAATTCCGCGCGCCGTCCGAGCGTGGATGGTCAGATGCAAACTGCGCCCCGGTAAAGATCACCGGCTTTTGCGGGCCATGCTGCAACTGAACGAGGAGCGCGGTTTCCTCCATTGCGTCGGTGCCGTGCAGTGCGATGACCCCCGTGACCTGCGGATCGGCCAGTGCTGCCCCCACCGCATCGCTGATCCGCTGCATGTCGGCCAGCGTCAGACTGGCCGAGTCCTTGGCCAGCACCTCTTGCGCGCGCAGATCCACCGCCATCGGCGGCAGCAATGACAGCAGCTCGGCGGCCCCAAGGTTTGGCCGTGCGGCTCCGTCGGAATCCAGGCTGCTTGCAATGGTTCCGCCGGTGGTCAGGACCACCAGCAGCGGGTTCTGGCCCGTTCCGGTCACGACATAAGCCCTATGGCCTTGCACATTTTCCCCCTGCAGATTTGGCCCTGTTTCAGATCGGCCTCCGGGTCTTGGGCTCCGGTTATCTCAATCTGTCAGACAGCTTGGGGATTAGCACAGCCTGCGGCAGGGTCAAGACGCCATCGCGAAAGCCCGGCATAATCTTGCGTCACGGGTCAGTCAATGAAAGGAAAATTGCGCCCGGGTTCCGCAATGTGGAAGATCACGAATTCGCCGGACGCTGGTTGATGATCCAGGTCATCGCCTGTTCGACCTCGTGCAGGTGGTCGCGCATGGCGGTCTGCGCCTCGGATTCCGAGCCTGTGGCAATCGCTTCGGCGATGCGGCGATGTTCGTGATTTGAGGTAATGCGCCGGTCAGCCATCAGGTTCACCAGCTCGGACTGGCGCATCAACGCATCGCGAGAGTCGGTGACGATGCGGGCAAACAGCCGGTTGCGCGCTGCCTCGGCGATCAGGCAGTGGAAATCGGAATCTAGGCGCACCCATTTCAGCGCATCCTCTTGCCGCTCCATGCTGTCGCACAGTTGCAGCAGGCGTTTCATGTCCTCTTCGCTGCGGCGCAGGGCGGCCCAGCCGGCGGCGGGGATCTCGATAAAAGGCCGCGCCTCGATCAGCTCACGGGCGGAATAGCTGCCATAGGCAAGCTCGGGCACCTGCCTGTCCGAGATCACGAAGCTGCCGCTGCCGCTGCGGCTGCGGGTCAGCCCCAGCGTCTGCAATGAACGCATGGCCTCGCGGATGATCGGGCGGCTGACGCCGTAATGTTCGGCAAGCTTGGCTTCAGAAGGCAACCGGATGCCGACCGGTAAACGACCGGTCAAAATTGCGCCTCGCAGATCCTCGAACACCGTTTCGGCGGCGTTTTTCCGACTGACCGGGCTCTTCTTGGACAACCAATCAGCCACCTTGTTCATGGCGCCAATGTTGCACGTCAGGCGCACCTGTCAAGCCGTCCAGTCGAGGTCGGTGCCTTTTTGTCACCAGATCAATGACAGCGTTGCCGCATGGTGCCGGACCCGGCCGAGGCGCGGTTTTTCGCCCGGCGCGAGATTTTTCAGGTCGTGGTGGTTGTCCTTGCCGTCTGGGCATGGCAGGAAGGGCGCTCGGCGGCGGTGAATGACCCTTGGCGCGATTCTGCGCCGCTATTTTCATATCTGAACATTTACAGGTTTTCCGATGCGTGATCCGTTGTTCCGCATGGCCCTGATTCTTGGCCTGCTTTCCGCCGTCGGTCCCTTTGCGATCGACATGTATTTGCCCGCGCTGCCGCAGGTGGCCCGCGACCTTGGCACGTCCGAGGCCAAGGCCGCCCTGACGCTGACCTCGTATTTCATCGTCTTTGGTATCGCCCAGATGATCTACGGCCCGATGGCCGACGCGGTCGGGCGCAAGAAACCTCTGGTGATCGGTGTGGCGATCTTTCTTGTCGCTACGGTGGCCGCCAGCCTTGCGCCGACCATCGGCTGGCTGATTGCGGCCCGCGCCCTGCAGGGGCTTGGTGCGGCGACGCTGATGGCGGTGCCGCGCGCGGTGATCCGCGACATGGCGACCGGCCCAGCGGCCGCAAAGATGATGGCCGCGATCATGATTGTGATTTCGGTCTCGCCCATGCTTGCGCCGCTGACCGGCTCGGCCGTGATGGCCTGGGGCGGCTGGCGCGAGATCTTTGCGGTGCTGGCGGCCGCCGCTCTGCTGAGCCTTGCGCTGATTCTTTTTGTGCTGCCGGAAACCCTGCCTCAGGCAGAGCGCCGTCCCGTGCGTCTGACCACCATGGCCGAAGGAGCAAGACGTCTCTTGTCCGACCGCCGCTTTATGGGGCTGACCATGATCGGTGGCTTTGGCATGGCAAGCTTCTTTGTGTTCCTTGCTTCGGCGAGCTTTGTTTATACCGGGCAATATGGGCTTAGCCCGACCGGCTTTTCGCTGGCCTTTGCCGTGAATGCGATCGGCTTTTTCTCTGCTTCGCAATTCGCGGGCAAGCTGGCCGAGCGTTATGGGATGGAGCGGGTCATCTCGTTTGCCATCACCGGTTTTGCGGGACTTGCGCTGCTTTTGTCGGTGGTGGTGATGGCGGGGTTTGATGCTCTGCCGGTGGTGATCGCCGGGTTGTTCATGGCCAATGCTTGTCTGGGCCTGGTGATGCCGACCGCCATGGTCATGTCGCTGGATCCGCATCCGGATATTGCCGGGCTGGCCTCGTCACTGGGTGGCACGATCCAGATGCTGACCGGCGGGCTGATGATCGCCGTCACCAGCCCTTTCCTTGACAATACCTCGGTGACGATGGTGCCAGCGATTGCGCTGTGCGCGGTTCTGGCATGGGCCGCGGCCGCGGCCTCGCTGCCCCGCCTGCGGCTGCTGGCGTAAGGGTTTACTGCGATGGGCGGCGGTGAACACAACCCGGGCCAGATTGCACCCGGTTAGCCGCCGCCATGCCTCGCGCCCCTCATGCGTGGGGCCGGTAAACCGACAGGTCGGCTGGCGGTCACGTCAAAGCCGGCCTTGTCAGAATTCGGCAGCGTCCGGTACGGCCAACAGATCATCGCAGCGTCTGACGCGTGAATTGTGGGTCAGCGGCCCCATATCCGGGCGTGGCTCGCAGGGCGGTTTTATCCCCGAAAAGCCCCGGATGCGCGGTCTGGGGCCAGCTGTCACCCCCGGGGCCAGGGCCAGTGGATTGCCGGGTCGCGTCCGTTCGGCCTAGTCGCGGGGCGGGCTGCCGCGTGATGAAAGATGTCGAACTCAACCTGATCATCCTGCTGCGCCACTAGTCCCGGCTTTCCCGTTCCAGAAGCGCGCGTTTGCGTGCAAGGCCCCAGCGATAGCCCGAAAGCGCGCCGTCGCTGCGCACCACCCGGTGGCAGGGGATGGCGACCGCGACCGGGTTTGCTGCGCAGGCCGCCGCTACGGCGCGATGGGCGCGGGGGGCGCCGATGCGGCGGGCAATCTCGGCATAGCTTGTGGTGCTGCCGGGCGGGATCTGACGCAATGCCTGCCAGACCCGCTGTTGAAACACCGTGCCCCGCAGATCAAGCGGCAGGTCAAGCCCGACGCCCGGAGCCTCGACAAAGCCGATGACCCGGGCGATCAGGGCCTGAAATTCTGGATCATCGCCGATGAGGGTGGCGGCAGGAAAGCGGTCCTGAAATTCGTGCAGCAGCGCCTGGGGATCGTCCCCTAATGCGATGGCGCAGATGCCGCGCTGGCTTTGCGCAACAAGGATCGCGCCAAGCTGGCTCTGACCAAGCGCAAAGCGGATCTCGGCCCCGGCGCCTCCCTTGCGCCAGGCCGAAGGCGTCATTCCCAGCATCTGATCCGCGTTCTCATAAAACCGGCTGGCCGAGCCGAAACCTGCATCATAGATCGCCCCGGTCACACTGTCGCTGTCGTGCAACTGCTCGCGCAGCCGGCCGGCGCGATGGGCGATGGCATAGGCGCGGGGCGTCATTCCGGTCGCGGCCTTGAACTGGCGGTGAAAATGAAAGGGGCTCAGCCCCGCCGCCTCGGCCAGCTGTTCCAGGCTGGGCGTGGTTTCAGCGCCTTCGATCAGGCGGCAGGCGGCCGCGACCAGCGCGGCATTCGCCTCGGCCGCTGAAAGACCGCGCGGATTGCAGCGTCGGCAGGGGCGGAAGCCCGCCGCTTCGGCCTCGTCGGGCGCGGGGTACAGCGTTACATTCTGCGCCTTGGCCCGCCGCGCCGGGCAAGAGGGCCGACAGTAGACCCCGGTCGTATGGACGGCATAGACGAAACTTCCATCCGCTGCGGCATCGCGTGCCAGCACCCGCTGCCAGCGCGGATCGGCTTTGGTAGGAAGGGCGGCATCGGTCATGGCAAGAGCCTTTCTGCTGAACAGTTCCTTACCACGGATATCGCCGACGGGGCAGCCGGGCACTCCGCCGCTTGCGGTCAAATTCGCGCGGTCAGGGAATGTTCAACGGGCTGTCAAGCAGGCTGTCGGTCTGGACGAGCGCCTTCAGCGCGGCCGGGTCGGTGATGGTCACACGCATTCCGTCGATATGGACGCCATGGTCACGCAGCGCCTTAAAGGCGCGTGACAGGCTTTCCGGCGTCATGCCCAGATAAGAAGCGAGCAGCCGCTTTTCCTGCGGCAATACAAAGCCCTGCGCCCCGGCATAATCCGATCGTTGCAACAGATACGCCCCCAGCCTTTCGCGGGCATTGCGCAGTTTCAGGTTCTTGGCATGGCGCACGAGGCTGCGATAGCCCTCGGCCAGTTCCTGCACCGTAGCAAGGGCAAAGCCCGGATCGCGCGAAAAGGCCGCCCGCACATCCACCGCCGGGATCAGCACGATCCGCGAACGTTGCAGCGTGCGCGCTGACATCAGATAGGGCGCATCGCGCATGCAGGCGGCAAGGATAAAGGTCGCAACCGGCTGGACCACCGCCATGGTGGTATCGCGATCCTGCCAATTGGCATAAAGCTCGACCGCACCCTCCAGCACGACATGCAGGAAATTCGCGGCTTCGCCCTGCCGGACCAGTTCAAGCTGTGCGGGGAAAACCTGATCGTAGGCAGCGTGCATCAGCTCATCAAAGGCCGGGCTGGTCATGTTGCGAAACAGGGTCAGCTTGCGGATGTCGTTGCGGTCCTCTTCGCGCATCTGATGATCCTTGCTGTCGTGGCTGGAATCAGGTGCAAGCTGGCAGTTTGTTTGACTATTGTCAATCAATACTGCCAATTTTGTTATTCAGTTAACTAATAGATCCGATACGGCGATTTGAGCAGTTTCCTTGGCAGGAAGCGTAAAAACCAAATCCGGACGATTTTTCCCCAAGAGGGGGTGCAGGTTGATCTAGATCAAATCTGGTGACACCTGTCCGTGTTGGGTGAGCGGTGGAAATGCGCGTGAAAGACCCAAAACCGGAGCAGCCGCCATGCCGGAAACCCGTTCTCCGTCCCCACTGGAGCAGCAGATGGCCCTGTGGCTTAGCACCATAGCGTTCACGCTGTGCTTTGCCGTCTGGACGATCTTTTCCATCATCGGTGTCACCATCAAACACGACCTTGGCCTGTCCGAGTTCCAGTATGGTGTGCTGATCGCAACCCCAATCCTGACCGGCTCACTCGTCCGGCTGATCCTCGGCGTCTGGACCGAGCGTTATGGCGGACGGCTGGTGTTCTCATTGCAGATGCTGCTGACCGGCGCGGCGACCTGGGCGCTGACCTGGGCGCATAGCTACACGGGCTTTCTGCTGGCCGCGCTTGGCGTCGGGCTGGCAGGCGGTTCGTTCATCATCGGCGTCGCCTATGTCTCGAAATGGTTCCCAAGCCAGCGTCAGGGTACGGCGCTTGGCATCTTTGGCATGGGCAACGTCGGCGCGGCGGTGACCAAGTTCCTAGCGCCTTTTATCCTTGTCGCCTGGGGCTGGCAGGCCGTTGCGCAGATCTGGGCGGTCGGCATCGCGCTGATGGGCGTGATTTTCCTGCTGATCGCGCGGGACGATCCCGATTTTCAGGCCCGGCGCGCGGCGGGTATCGCCGCCCCTTCGCTGGCCGAGCAATTCGCCCCCCTGAAAAAGCTGCAGGTCTGGCGCTTTGCGCTTTACTATTTCTTTGTCTTTGGCGGCTTTGTCGCGCTGGCGCTGTGGCTGCCCCATTACCTGACCGAGGTTTATGGCGTCGATCTGCGGGTTGCCGGTATGGCGGCTGCGGCCTTCAGCCTGTCGGCAAGCGTGTTTCGTGCCTATGGCGGCATGCTGTCGGACCGTTTTGGCGCGCGTACGGTGATGTACTGGACCTTTGGCTTTAGTGCGCTGTTTCTGTTCATGCTGTCCTATCCGCCGACGGATTACACGATCCGTGGCAAGGACGGGCTGATTTCGTTCTCGACCGAGATGGGACTTTGGCCCTTTGTGGTCACGCTTTTTGCACTGGGGTTCTTTATGAGCCTTGGGAAAGCGGCGATCTTTAAGCATATCCCGGTCTATTATCCGAACCATGTCGGTTCGGTCGGTGGTCTGGTCGGCATGATCGGCGGGCTTGGCGGGTTCATCCTGCCCATCGTCTTTGGCGCCCTGCTGGACCTGACCGGGATCTGGACTTCGTGCTTTGCGCTGCTGTTTCTTGTCGTCATCGTGTCGATGGCGTGGATGCATCTGTCGATCCGCGCGATGGAGCGGCAGGCGCAGGGCAAGGCGCTGGACCGGTTGCCGAACTTTCCCGAACTGGCCGAGGTGCATGACCCCGAGCGCACCGTGATGCCGCGCGTCCTTGACGACTGGCGGCCCGAGGACCCGGCCTTCTGGGCGGAAAAGGGCCGCAGGATTGCGCAACGGAACCTGTGGATTTCAATCCCGGCGCTGCTTTTGGCCTTTGCCGTCTGGATGGTCTGGTCGGTGGTGGTGGCAAAGCTGCCCCAGATCGGTTTCGCCTTCAGTCAGGACCAGCTGTTCTGGCTGGCGGCACTGCCGGCACTGTCGGGGGCGACGCTGCGCATCTTTTACAGCTTTATGGTGCCGATCTTTGGCGGGCGGCTGTGGACGACGCTTTCGACCGCCTCGCTGCTGATCCCGGCGATGGGTATCGGCTATGCGGTGCAGGACCCCGCCACGCCCTACATCATCTTTGTCGCGCTGGCGCTGCTATGCGGGCTGGGCGGGGCCAATTTCGCCTCATCCATGGCCAATATCAGCTTCTTTTTCCCCAAATCGGAAAAAGGCAGCGCCATGGGGCTGAACGCTGGTCTGGGCAACCTTGGCGTTTCGGTGATGCAGTTCCTTGTCCCGCTGGTCATCACCGTCGGCGTGTTTGGTGCCGTCGGCGGCGACCCGCAACCGCTGTCGGACGGCGGCCGGTTGTGGCTGCAAAACGCGGGCTTCATCTGGGTGCCCTTTATCATTGCCGTGACCATTGCTGCCTGGATCGGCATGAATGACATCGCCGATGCGAAGGCAAGCTTCCGCGAACAGGCAGTGATCTTTACCCGGCTGCACAACTGGGTGATGTGCCTGCTGTATATCGGCACCTTTGGCAGCTTCATCGGCTATTCGGCGGGCTTTCCGCTGCTGATCGGCCTTGCCTTCCCCGAGGTGAACGCCCTGCAATACGTCTTTCTTGGCCCGCTTGTCGGCGCGCTGAGCCGGGCTGGCTCGGGCTGGCTGTCCGACAGGGTCGGTGGCGCACGGGTGACCTTCTGGGTCTTTGCCGGCATGATCGCCTCGGTCGCGCTGGTGATCGTATCGCTGCAAGCGGCCTCGTTTATGGGCTTCTTTGCCGGGTTCATGGCGCTGTTCTTCTTTACCGGGGTCGGCAACTCTTCGACCTTCCAGATGATCCCCGTGATCATGCGCAAAGAGGTCGCCCGGCTGGAGCCGCAACTGAGCCCGGACGAACGTCGCCGCCAGTCCGACCGCGAGTCCGCCGCCATCATCGCCTTTACCAGCGCGATCGGTGCCTATGGCGGTTTCTTCATCCCCAAGGCCTATGGCAGCTCGATCGCCCTGACCGGGTCTGTGCTGGGCGCGCTGTGGGCCTTTCTGGGCTTCTACGTGCTCTGCCTTGCCGTGACCTGGGTGTTCTACACCCGCCCGGGCGGCCTTTTGCATGACATCGAACGCGGCCGCGCCGAAAGCGGCGCCGCCACCCCCGCATGAGAATCCCAAGGAGACAGCAATGAGCCATCTGCTGGACCGTCTGAATTTTCTGAGGCCCGCCCGCAAGGACGTGTTCTCAGAGGGCCATGGCCAGACCACGGTCGAAAACCGCGACTGGGAGGAAAGCTATCGCGCCCGCTGGCGCCACGACAAGATCGTGCGCTCGACCCATGGGGTGAACTGCACCGGGTCCTGTTCGTGGAAGATCTATGTCAAATCCGGCATCGTCACATGGGAGACGCAGCAGACCGATTATCCGCGTACCCGCCCCGATCTGCCCAACCATGAACCGCGCGGCTGCGCGCGGGGTGCGTCCTACAGCTGGTATCTTTACTCGGCCAACCGGGTGAAAACGCCGATGATCCGGGGCAGGCTGATGCGGCTGTGGCGCGAAAAGCGCCGCAGCATGTCACCGGTCGCCGCGTGGGAGGCGATCCAGAACGACCCCGCCGCCCGCGAAAGCTATACCCGCATCCGCGGCAAGGGCGGCTTTGTGCGCGCAGGCTGGGACGAAGCGACCGAGATCATCGCTGCTGCCAATGCCTATACCGCACGTAAATACGGCCCCGACCGGGTCTTTGGCTTTTCGCCCATCCCGGCCATGTCGATGATCTCATACGCCGCCGGGACGCGCTATCTGTCGCTTTTGGGCGGGACCTGCATGTCCTTTTACGACTGGTATTGCGACCTGCCGCCGGCAAGCCCGCAGACATGGGGCGAACAGACCGACGTGCCGGAATCGGCCGACTGGTATAATGCGGGCTATCTGCTGCTCTGGGGCTCGAACGTGCCGCAGACCCGCACCCCTGACGCGCATTTCTATACCGAGGCGCGCTATCGCGGCACCAAATCGGCGGTGATCTGCCCCGACTATTCCGAGGCCGCAAAATTCGGCGACATCTGGCTGAACGCCAAGCAGGGCACCGATGCGGCGCTTGGGATGGCCTTTGGCCACGTCATCCTGCGTGAATTCCACCTGGACCGGCAGGCCGAGTATTTTGAGGATTACTGCCGCCGCTATTCCGATATGCCGATGCTGGTCAGGCTTGATCAGCGCGATGGCCGTCTGATCCCGGGCCGCCAGTTGCGCGCCAGCGATTTAGACGGCGCGCTGGGTCAGGCCAACAATCCCGAATGGAAAACCGTCGCCATTGACGAAATCAGCGACCGTATCGTGGTCCCGAACGGCTCGGTCGGTTTCCGCTGGGGCGAAGAGGGGCGCTGGAACCTTGAGGAAAAGGCCGGCGATGACGCGGTTCGCCTTAAGATGAGCCTGATCCTTGACGAGGATCGCGATGATATTGTGGGCGTCGATTTCCCCTATTTCGGCGGTGCCGCGACCAACGGCTTTGCCATTGATGACCGGGGCGAGGTCCTGACCCGCAATGTACCGGTCAAGCGGCTGACCCTGGCCAATGGGGAAGAGGCGCTTGTCGCGACGGTCTTTGACCTGTTGTGTGCCAATTACAGCCTTGACCGTGGGCTTGGGGGCGACCACGTCACGCGCGATTATGACGCTGACGTGCCTTTTACCCCCGCCTGGGCCGAGCACATCACCGGCGTCCGCCGTGACAAGATCATCCAGGTGGCGCGGGAATTCGCCGCCAATGCCGAAAAGACCAACGGGCGTTCCATGGTTATCATCGGCGCGGCGATGAACCACTGGTTCCACATGGACATGAATTACCGCGCCGTCATCAACATGCTGGTGATGTGCGGCTGTGTCGGCCAGTCGGGCGGTGGTTGGGCGCATTACGTTGGACAGGAAAAGCTGCGGCCGCAAACCGGCTGGACGGCGCTGGCCTTTGCGCTGGACTGGGCGCGTCCGCCGCGCCACATGAACTCGACCTCGGCCTGGTATGCCCATACCGACCAGTGGCGCTATGAAACGGTGGGGGCGCAGGAGATCCTGTCCCCGACCGCGCCCAAGGGGGACTGGGGCCAGCTTAGCCTCATTGACTATAATATCCGGGCTGAACGGATGGGGTGGCTGCCCTCGGCCCCGCAACTGCGCACCAATCCGCTGGAGGTCGGCCGTGCCGCCCGCGCCGAGGGTGTTCCGGTTGCCGATTATGTCGCGCGCGGGCTGAAATCCGGCGCCTTGCAAATGTCCTGCGAGGACCCGGACACGCCCGAGAACTGGCCGCGCAACCTCTTTGTCTGGCGCTCGAACCTGCTTGGCTCGTCGGGCAAGGGGCATGAATATTTCCTCAGGCACCTGCTTGGCACCGATCACGGCGTGCTTGGCAAGGATCTGGGGCAGGAGGGGCGTCAGAAGCCGGTCGAGGCGACCTGGCATGACAAGGCGCCCGAGGGCAAACTGGACCTGCTGGTGACCATCGACTTCCGTATGTCCACCACCGCTGTCTATGCCGACATCGTCCTGCCAACCGCCAGCTGGTACGAAAAGGACGATATGAACACCTCGGACATGCATCCCTTTATCCACCCGCTGCAGGCGGCGGTGGACCCGGCCTATGAGTCGCGCACCGATTGGGAAATCTTCAAATCCATTGCCCGCAAGTTTTCCGAGATCGCACCCGAGGTGCTGGGGGTCGAAACCGATGTCGTGCAGCTGCCCTTGCAGCACGATAGCGCGGGCGAGATCGCCCAACCCTTTGTACAGGACTGGAAGCTGGGCGAATGCGATCTGATCCCCGGCAAGACCGCGCCGAACTATATCGAGGTGACGCGCGATTATCCGAACCTTTACAAGCGGTTCACCGCGCTTGGCCCGTTGATGGAAAAGCTTGGCAACGGCGGCAAGGGCATCTCCTGGGACACCAGGGATGAGGTTCACCACCTGCAGGCCCTGAACGGATGCGTGACCGAGGATGGCCCGACCCGGGGCATGGCGCGGATCGAGACGGCGATCGACGCCGCCGAAGTGGTCCTGATGCTGGCCCCCGAAACCAATGGCGAGGTTGCGGTCAAGGCATGGCAGGCGCTTGGCAAGGCCACGGGCCGCAGCCACCAGCATCTGGCCGAGGTCAAAGAGGATGAAAAGATCCGCTTCCGCGATATCGCTGCCCAGCCCAGAAAGATCATCTCGTCTCCGACCTGGTCAGGCATCGAAAGCGAAGAGGTCTGCTACAACGCCGGCTGGACCAACGTGCATGAGCTGATCCCGTGGCGCACCGTGACCGGCCGCCAGCAGCTTTATCAGGATCACGAATGGATGCGCGCCTTTGGCGAGGCTTTCGTGACATGGCGGCCTCCGGTCGATCTCAAGACGATCACGGCGGATGCCCGCAAGTCGCTGGGGGCCAGCGAAAAGCATGTGGTGCTGAACTTTATCACCCCGCACCAGAAATGGGGCATCCATTCGACCTATACCGACAACCTGCTGATGCTGACGCTGAACCGCGGCGGTCCGGTGGTGTGGATATCTGAGATCGACGCGAAAAAGGCCGGGCTGGTCGATAACGACTGGGTCGAGGTCTTTAACAGCAACGGCGTCATCACTGCGCGTGCCGTCGTCAGCCAGCGCATGAAGGAAGGCACGCTCTTTATGTATCACGCTCAGGAAAAGATCGTGAACACGCCGGGCAGCCAGATTACCGGCCTGCGCGGCGGCATCCACAACTCGGTCACCCGCACGGTGCTGAAGCCCACCCATATGATCGGTGGCTATGCACAGCTGTCCTATGGGTTCAACTATTACGGCACGGTGGGCGCCAACCGGGACGAATTCGTCATCGTCCGCAAGCTGGACAAGATCGACTGGCTCGATCGCCCCGCAACCCAAGCCACGGAGGCAGCGGAATGAAAGTGCGCGCACAAATCGGCATGGTGCTGAACCTGGACAAATGCATCGGCTGTCATACCTGTTCGGTCACCTGCAAGAACGTCTGGACCTCGCGCGAGGGGGTCGAATACGCGTGGTTCAACAACGTCGAGACCAAGCCCGGCATCGGCTATCCCAAGGATTGGGAAAACCAGAAACGCTGGAACGGCGGCTGGGTGCGGACGAAATCGGGGCATCTGCAACCCCGGCAGGGCGGCAAGTGGCGCATCCTTGCCAATATCTTTGCCAACCCCGACCTGCCCGAGATCGACGATTTCTACGAACCTTTTGATTTCGATTACGACCATCTGAAATCGGCGCCCGAGATGCAGGCGTTCCCAAGCGCCCGCCCGCGCTCAAAGATTTCGGGCGAGCGGATGGAAAAGATCGAATGGGGCCCGAACTGGGAAGAAATCCTTGGCGGCGAGTTCGAAAAACGCAGCAGGGACTATAACTTTGAGGGCGTTCAGAAGGACATCTATGGTGAATATGAAAACACCTTCATGATGTACCTGCCGCGGTTGTGCGAACATTGCCTTAACCCGGCCTGCGTCGCCTCGTGCCCCTCGGGCGCGATCTACAAGCGCGAAGAGGATGGCGTCGTCCTGATTGACCAGGACAAATGCCGGGGCTGGCGGATGTGCGTTTCGGGCTGTCCCTACAAAAAGATCTATTACAACTGGTCCACCGGCAAATCGGAAAAATGCATCCTGTGCTATCCGCGCCTGGAATCCGGCCAGCCCACGGTCTGTTCGGAAACCTGCGTCGGGCGCATCCGCTATCTGGGTGTGATGCTTTACGACGCCGACCGCATCGCCGAGGCTGCCAGCACCGAGTCCGAGATGGATCTTTACGACGCGCAACTGGGTGTTTTCCTTGATCCGGACGATCCCGAGGTGATTGCCGCCGCCCGGGCCGAGGGCATCCCCGAGGACTGGATCCGCGGCGCGCAGAAATCTCCGATCTGGAAGATGGCGATGGAGTGGAAGATTGCCTTTCCGCTGCACCCTGAATACCGCACCCTGCCGATGGTCTGGTATGTGCCGCCGCTGTCGCCGATCCAGAACGCGGCCGAGGCGGGCAAGATCGCGGCGCAGGACGATATGCCCGACGTGCGCAGCCTGCGCATCCCGCTGCGCTATCTGGCCAATATGCTGACCGCCGGGGACGAAGCCCCTGTCGCAGCCGCGCTTGAACGGATGCTGGCGATGCGCAGCTACATGCGTTCCAGGACGCTGGACGGCGTGGTGAACCTTGCCATTGCAAAACGGGTCGGCCTGACCCCCCAGCAGATTGATGAGATGTATCACCTGCTGGCCATCGCCAATTACGAGGATCGCTTTGTCATCCCGACCACGCATCGTGAGCTGGTCGAGGATGCCTATGACCTGCGCGGCGGCTGTGGCTTTACCGATGGGCATGGCTGCTCGTCGGGCAACAGCCCCTCGCTGTTTGGCGGCAAGAAATTCCGCAGCCCGCAGGAGTTCATCGCATGAAAACCTTCAAGGCCCTTTCCGCGCTGCTGAGCTATCCCGGCGAAGATCTGATCGCCGCTTTGCCCCAGATTGAGCAGGTCCTGCAATCCGAGGGCCTGCTTGGTCCCCGGCGCATGGATGAAATCCGCAGCCTGTTGCAAAAGCTGGGGCAGGGCGACCTATACGATTTGCAGGAACGTTATGTGCTGCTTTTTGATCGCTCGCGCAGCCTGTCGCTGAACCTGTTTGAGCATGTCCACGGCGAAAGCCGCGACCGCGGCGGCGCGATGGTGGACCTGCTTGAAACCTATCGCGACGGCGGCTTTGACCTTGCGGGGTCCGAGCTGCCCGATCACCTGCCGGTGCTGCTGGAATACCTGTCCACCCGGCCTCTGCCCGAGGCGTTGGCGCTGTTGGCCGATGCCTCGCATATCCTTGTCGCGCTGGCCGAGCGGCTGACGCGGCGCGAGTCCGCCTATGCCGCTGTCCTTGGCGCGCTGGTGGCGCTTGTGGTGACCGAGCCGGTCGAACTGCCCGAAGAACTGGCCGCCGTCCCCGATGACGACCCCGAGGATCTAGCCGCGCTAGACGCCGTCTGGGAAGAGGCACAGGTGACGTTTGGCCCCGATCCCAACGCCGGCTGTCCGGTCAGCCGCGACATTCTGGCCCGTATGGACGCCCCGCGCGCCCAAAGCCCGGCGCAATGAACAGGAGGCGCAGATGAACTATGTTCTTTTCGGCATCTACCCCTATATCGCCATCACGGTGATGATCCTGGGTTCTGTCATCCGCTATGACCACGACCCTTTCAGCTGGAAATCAAAGTCCAGCCAGATCCTGCGTCGTCGTCAATTCGTCATCGGTTCGGTCCTGTTTCATGTCGGCGTGCTGATTATTCTTGGCGGCCATCTGGTCGGGCTTTTGACCCCGATCGCCGTCTTTGACGCCATCGGCATCAGCCATGGCGCAAAACAGGTGATGGCGATGACCGTGGGCGGCATCGCCGGGGTTATGGCGCTTATCGGCGGGGCGCTGCTTTTGCATCGCAGACTGACCGACCCGCGCGTGCGCGCCCATTCGACTCTGGCCGATACCGGCATTCTTGCGCTGCTTGTCGCGCAACTGGTCCTTGGGCTGGCGACGATTCTGGTTTCGATGCAGCATCTTGACGGGCATGAGATGACCCTGCTCATGTCCTGGGCGCAGGGGATCGTCTATCTGCGCGCCGGTGCGGCTGAACATCTGGCCCATGTCCATTGGCTGTTCAAACTGCATATCCTGCTGGGGCTGACGATCTTTGTGCTCTTTCCCTTTACCCGGCTTGTGCACATGATTTCGGCTCCGGTGCGCTATCTGTGGCGACCGGGCTATCAGATCGTGCGCTCGCGCCGCTTCCCGGCGGAGTAAGGGCGATGGAGATGAAACCGCTTTTGCCGCCGGTCGTGGTGAACGGCGTCACCATCGACCCCGGCCGCATCGCGGCCGAGGCGCAGAACCATCCCGCGCCCAAGGGCAAGCCCGGTCATGCCTGGCGCGCAGCAGCGCGGGCGCTGGCGGTGCGCGAACTTTTGTTGCAAGAGGCCCGCGCGCAAGGCATCACCGCTGAACCTGCCGAGCTTGCGCCCGGCCAGTGGGAAACTGCGGAAGAGGCCCTGATCCGCGCTCTGCTGGATCAGGAGATCCAACCCGATCCCGTCGATGAGACGGTGCTGGCGGCCTATCACGCGGCGCATCCGGAACAGTTCCGCTCTCCTTCGCTATACGAGGCGGCGCATATCCTTTTCGCCGCTGCCCCGGATGATGCCAAGGCGCGTGAAAGGGCGCGCGCCGAGGCCGGGGCGGTTCTGGCCGAGCTTTGTGCCGCGCCGCGCCGCTTTGCTGAGCTGGCAGCACGCCATAGCGCCTGTTCCTCGAAAACCTCGGGCGGCGTGCTGGGCCAGCTGACCGCCGGCGATACGGTACCCGAGTTCGAGGCGGCGCTGGCCACGATGGAGGAAGGCGCGCTGACCATCGCCGAAACGCGCTATGGGCTGCACATCATCCGCCTTGATGCGCGGGCGCGGGGCGAGGTGCTGCCCTTTGCCGCCGTCCTTCCGCGCCTGCGTGAGGCGCATGACAAGGCGGCATGGCTGCGCGCCAGCCATGACTATATAGATGGGTTGATCGCAAGGGCCCGGATCTCGGGCGTCTCGTTTCAACGCGAAGGGGGCGCATGATGCAACTCGCCTATGTCAGCATACCCGGTCGTGGTGCGAATGACCTGTTTCTGGCCGGTGTCGCCGCGCGGTTGCTGGACGGTGGTATCCGGCTTGCCGGGACCGTTCAGACCAACCCGCGGCGCGAGGGGCGGATCAAATGCGATATGGACCTGCGCGTGCTGCCGGATGGTCCGGTGCTGCGCATCAGCGAGGACCGCGGCAATGGCGCACGCGGCTGTCGGCTGGATGCGGGTGTGCTGGAGGCGGCTGTCTCGGGCGTTGCCGCCGCACTGCCCGGTGCGGATCTGCTGCTTGTCAATAAATTTGGCAAGCAGGAAAGCGAAGGCCGGGGATTTGCCCCCCTGATCGCCGAGGCGCTGTCGCGCGGCATTCCGGTCCTGTGCGGGGTAAACGGGCTGAACCTGCCCGCGTTTCAAGGCTTTGCCGAGGGGCTTGCCACAGCCCTGCCGGGGGATGAGGCGGCGGTCCTTGACTGGTGCCAGCGCGCCTGCGGGCTGCAGCCGGCCTGATCTGTCTTTTCCCATGAGAAAGGCCCGGTCACGCGACCGGGCTTTTTGCTGCAAGGCTCAGGCGGTGCGGCCCGGCCCTGAGACCGGCTTTTTTGCCACCCGCGGACGCGCCAGCACCGGCAGATACAACAGGGCAAAGCCGCCGAACCCGATAACCCACAGCGTGCCCGACAAATGCAGCAGCCACAGCTGTGCGGGCAGCCAGCCGGCCAGCAGCCGCGTGACCACCGCGCCACAAAGCGCCAGATACAGTGCCGTAGTGCCCGGCCCGGCGTGCAGCGATCGGCCGCTGTGGCCAAGGCTTGCGCGGGTCATGACCGCCAGCGTCATCAGGCCGATCGCCCCGGCCAGCCAGATATGCCGGGCGGGGGCTGGGGCGATCAGGCCGAACCCTGCCGCCCCCTCGGCCCAAAAGCCAAGCGCAAGCAGCGCATAGGCAAGGTGCAGGACCCAAAGCAGCGGTTCGGCCCCGGTTTGCAGGCCCTGCCAGCGCGCAAGGCGCCACAGTTGTGCCGCCCCCGTCACAAGCATCAGCCATGGCATCCATGCGGCCTCGGGCGCTGCAATGAAACCGGCCAGCGTCAGCCCGGTCAGCCCCAGCACCGCGCCATCCGCGCGGCCAAAGGGCACGGGCAGGCGTGTGCGGCCCCTTGCAGCCAGCCAGTTGCGGGTAAAGCTGGGGGTGATCCGCCCGCCAATCAGCGCCACCAGCATCAGGACCGCAGCCAGCCCCAGCCGCATACCCATACCGTCAAAGGCGGCCTCTCCTCGTGCGGCCTCAAGGTGAAACAGCGCATTGGCGGTGGCAAACAGCGCCAACAGCGCCAGCACCGGCAGGTTCCGCCAATTGCGGCCATGCAGGATTTCGCGCGCCAGAAAGGCAAGCAGGACCAGGGTGCAGGCCAGGTCCGCCACCATCACCACCCGCCAGTCAAGCAGGCCCGAGATTGCAAGCGCCACCCGCCCCAGCAGCCACAGCCCGACCAGCCCGGCCAATGGCGTGCCGATCACCGGCAGCCGTCCGGTCCAGTTCGGCACCGCCGTCAAAAGGAATCCGGCAATGACCCCGCTTGTATAACCAAAAAGGAATTCATGCGCGTGCCAGCTAAAGGGATCCATGGCCAGAGGCAGGATCCCGGCCCCGCTCAGCATGGCGACCCACACTAGCATGGCCAGTGCCGCCCATAGTGATGAGAGCAGGAAAAAGGCCCGAAATCCGTGGCTGAACAGGACTGGCCCGCGATAATTGCGCATGCGTTCCGCGGTGGACATTGCGCGTCTCCATCCGAAAAGGGTCAGGGGCAGGGGGTTGCACCGGGCTGCGCGTCAAGAAAACCTTGCGCAAAGACCGTGCCGGGCAGAATGCGCCGCAGATCGGAAAGCGCATCGGGCGCAGGCAATCCATTTTCAAGAATCTGCGCGTAAATATTTATGATATCATCAAAATTATCTTGCTGAGGCGACAGGCGCAGGGCGCTTATGCCTGCCTCGCGCAGCGCCGCGGCGTGCGGGGCGGCGGTCATGTGGGCGTGGCTCAGCGTCTGGACGCCATTCACGGTCAGGAAAGGCTGGCCCTCTAATGTCTCGACAAGGCGGCCGTCGGGGTCTTCGGCGCAGACGAACTGGCAGTTATCCTTGGCCCGATCATGTAACCGCGCGTGATAACACCGACCCGAGATTGCCAGCGGTGCGCGGCCATGGCCCCAGACCTCGACCGCGACGCCCGCCTGACGGCCCGCGCGGGCAAGCTGCACGACCGAGGCAAGAGGTAGCTCGGGCGGCAGGCAGATGCGGCGCGCGCCTTTCGCGGCAAGCCATTCCAGCGTGCCCTCGTTATAAACGTTCACGGTCGGGCCGACCCAAAAGGGTGCGCCCTCGGGCAGGTGCTGAAGCGCCCCCAGATCGGCAATCTCGACCGGCAGGTCCGAGGCAAACAGCCCGGCTGTCTGCCGCCGCTCGCGCTTTAGCGTGATGAGTGTCAGCGTGGACAGCGCGACCTCTTTGCCGGCGGCTTGCAGGGCCTCGACAGCGGCCGGGATCTCGTGCTGCCAGAAGGGCAGGCGTTTCGAACAGACCCATTCCCCGATCACCACCCGCTGAACCGGAGTGCTGGCGAGCCTCTGGTAAAAGGCGCGGACCTGCTCTGCGCTCCAGAAAAAGGCGATGGGGCCAATGGTCAGATCCATGTTCATCTCCATGTCTTGGCATAGGCGCCGGTGGTCGCGGCCTGCCCCTCGGTCAGCCGGGCCAGCAGCCCCTCGGGCATCGGTGCGCCCTGATCGGCGGCCTCGACCGCGGCGCGAAATGCGCGCACCACCTGCGCCACATAGGCGCGCGACCGCTGCCGCCCCTCGATCTTCAGGGCGGTGACGCCGGCTTTTTGCAGGGCCGGGATCAGCCGGGTTGCATCAAGGCTGACCGGATCCTCAAAAATATGGCCGGTCTGGCTGCTGCCATCGCCGGGCGAGGTAAAGCAGCCCTTGCACAGCGTCGGATAGGGTACAGGCATGCCCTTGGGCGTGCGGTGGATCAGGAATTCCCCCAGCCGCGCCTCATGATTGCCGCCGGTATCGGCATAGGCAACGTGGCTGGCGGGTGAGCAGACGCCGTTCATATTCGGCGAAAGCCCCGTAGCGTATGAGGATAGCGAACAACGCCCCTCGGCCATCACACATAGCCCGCCAAAGACAAAGACTTCGGTTTCGATGTCGATTTCGCGGTTGATGGCGGTGATTTCCTCGACCGAAAGCACACGGGGCAGAACCACCCGGCGAATACCAAAGGTTCGGGCATGGAAATTGATCGCGTCGGGATTGGCGGCGGCCGCCTGAACCGAAAGATGCAGTCGCAGATGGGGATGGGTCTGGGCCGCATGGGCGATCAGCCCCGGATCGGCAAGGATCACGGCATCGGCGTCCAGACCTGCTGCATCGCTGACGGCGCGGTGCCACAGCGCCTGATCACCCGCGCGGGGAAAGGTGTTGATCGCAATCAGCACCTTGGCGCCGCGGGCATGGGCATAGGCGATGCCCTGGGCCATTTCCTCGCGGCTGAAGTTCAGGCCGGGAAAGTTGCGGGCATTGGTTTCATCGGCAAAGCCGCAATAGACCGTATGTGCGCCAGCATCGACCGCTGCACGCAAAGCTGCCGGGGTTCCGGCCGGACAGACCAGCTCCATCATGGCAATACCTCTTGTCGGGACAGGATCAGGCCGCTTTTGCGCGCGGCCAGGGCCGAGCCGCGCCGCAGCCAGCCGCCAAACTGGCCGGACAGGGCGGCCAGTTCCTCGGTCAGGTCCAGTTCGGCGTCGTCCAGCGCATTGCGCAGCGCCAGCACGGCAGAAGTGTCGCCGCCGATCTGCAACTCGCCGGAAAAGAACAGCGCATCCCCGTCCTCGGCCCCGTGCAGCATGGCAAGAAAGGCGGCAAGCCCGCCACGGATCGCGGCGTCATGCGCAGGCTCAGGCGTGCGGCGGGAATGGGCGCTCAGACGCCGCGCCTCGGGCTGCATCAGCAAAAGAAACGGCCCGTCGCGGACATCAAGCAGAAATCGCGCGCCGGCATAGGGGCCAAGCCGCGACAGGATCGACGGGTTTCGCTGGGCGATGCGGCGCAGAAAAGCCGTCAGCGCCAGCCCAAGGGCCGGGCGGGCAAGCGGCGGGGGCGGAAGCCGCGTCAGCAGCGGCAGCAGGGCAGGGCGCTGGGTCATGCCAGACGGTCTAGGCCGGTTAATCGGGGTTGTGATTGATCTTCGTCAAGTCATGCGCGGAATTTGCCGCCTAGCTTTGCGCCCATCATCGCCCGCCTTGTCGCGGGCCCGACGGAGCCAGCGATGCGCAGCCTTCCCCCTTTTCCTGATCTGCGGTCCTTTCTGTCCTGGCTGGAGGCGCGGGGCGAGCTCGCGCGCATCGCCGAGCCCGTGTCGTTGCGCCATGAGATGACGGCTGTCGAATTGGCCTGCTTGCGCCGGGGCGGCCCTGCGCTGCGCTTTGACAACCCGCAGGGTGCGCGCATCCCGGTCATCGCCAACCTGTTTGGTACCCGCGCGCGGGTCGCGGCGGGCCTTGGTCTGGAACCGGATAAGATCGTGGAGTTCGGCGAGTTTCTGGCTGCGCTGCGCAGCCCGCCGCCGGTCGAGGGGATGCGGGATGCCATGTCGCGCTGGCCGATGCTGCGCGCGGCACTAAGGATGCGGCAGCGGTTTTTGCGTCATGGCCCGGTGCAGGAGGCCGAGCTATCGGACCTTGATGCCCTGCCGGTCCAGACCCCCTGGCCCAATGACGGCGGGCCGCTGATTACCTGGCCAGTGGTGCTGACCCGGCCAGAGGACAGCCGCGCCGGGGATCTGACGCGCTATAACCTTGGTGTTTACCGCGCGCAGGTTCTGGCGCCCGACCGGCTGATTCTGCGCTGGCTCGCCCATCGCGGCGGTGCGGCACATCATCGCTCATGGGAAAGGGCGGGTAAGGCGATGCCGGTCGCCATCGCCCTTGGCGCGGATCCCGCGTTGTTGCTTGCCGCTGCTTTGCCTCTGCCTGAAACGGTTTCAGAGCTGGGGTTTTCGGGGGTGCTGCGCGGCGCGCGGACCGAGCTTGTCGCGGCGAAAACCGTGCCGTTGATGGTACCCGCCCGCGCCGAGGCGATTATCGAGGGCTGGATCCACCCCGGAGAGACCGCGCCCGAAGGGCCGTTCGGCGATCACACCGGCTATTACAATGCCGTTGAGCCTTTCCCGGTCATGCGCGTCAGCCGCATCACCTGTCGCGAGGCGCCGCTTTACCTCTCGACCGTCACCGGACGGCCACCTGATGAACCCTCGGTCATTGGCGAGGTTTTCAACGATCTGGCGCTGCCTGTGATCCGCACCCAGATCCCCGAGATTACCGATCTGTGGCTGCCGCCCGCTGCCTGTTCCTATCGCATGGCGGTGGTGGCGATCGACAAACGTTATCCCGGTCAGGCGCGACGGGTGATGATGGCGCTGTGGGGGATGCTGCCCCAGTTCAGCTATACCAAGATGATCGTGGTCGTGGACCGCGACATTGATGTGCGCAGCTGGGACGATATCGTCTGGGCAATCTCGACCCGAATGGACCCGGCCCGCGACACGGTGCTGCTGGACCGCACGCCGATGGATTACCTTGATTTTGCATCGCCCCTTGAGGGGCTGGCGGGCAAGCTTGGCCTTGATGCGACCACAAAGATCGGGGCGGAGATCAGCCGCGAATGGGGCCGCGTCATGCACCTTGATCCGCAGCATGAGGCACGGGCCGAGGCTCTGCTTGCGACGGTGCTGCCATGAGGGTGGTGCTTGGCGTCTCGGGTGCGTCAGGCGCGGCGCTGGCGCTGGATTGTGCCCGGGCGCTGACCCGCGTGGGGGCTGACGTTGATCTGGTTGTCTCGCCCATGGCCAAGCGTACGCTTGCCACCGAGGTCGGCACCGGGGCGTTGGCTGATCTGTGCGCCATGGCGGCGCGGGTCCATGCCCAAGGGGACCCCGGGGCCGAGATCGCCTCGGGCTCATGTCCGGTCGCGGGAATGATCGTTGCGCCTTGTTCGATGCGCAGCCTTGCTGCCATTGCCCATGGGCTGGACGATGGGCTTTTGACCCGCGCCGCCGGGGTTCAGCTCAAGGAACGCCGGCCGCTCATCCTGCTTGCGCGTGAGGCGCCGCTGACGTTGGCGCATCTCGACAATATGCAGGCTGCAACGCGGATGGGGGCGGTGATCCTGCCGCCCGTTCCGGCGTTTTACCTGCGCCCGCAAAGCCTTGCCGAAGTCACCGCCCAGATCGCCGCCCGCGCGGTCGATCTGCTGCGCCTCGGCCCGCCTCTGGCGCGGGCGTGGAGCCCGGCCAATCCCCCTGTGAACCCCTGCGAAGGAGATACCCATGACTGACATCACCTTTGGCTCCACAGCCATTGTCGGCGACATTGCGGCCCGGCTGCCCGGCGCGGCAGAGGTCTTTCGCCGCGCCGGCATCAGTTTTTGCTGCGGGGGCAATGTCGCACTGGCCGAAGCGGCTGAGAAAGCCGGTGTGCCGCTGGCCACGCTCAGCGCCGAATTGCAGGCGCTGAGCGATCAGGCCGGACGCGATGCCCCCTCTGAGACACCGGCGCTGATCGAACATATCCTGACCCGTTATCATCGGACCCACCGGCAAGAGCTGGCCTTTCTGATCAGCCTCGCTGAGCGGGTCGAGGCAGTGCATGGCGATCACGAAGAGGCCCCCTTGGGCCTGACCGAGGCGCTGGTCTTGCTGCGGGACGAACTTGAATCGCATATGGCCAAGGAAGAGGCGGTGCTGTTCCCCTCGATCCTGCAGGGGGCGGGGGCAATGCTTGCCGGGCCGATCCGGGTGATGCAGGCCGAGCATGAGGATACCGGGCAGGTCCTGCACAGGATCGAACATGTGACCCGTGGCCTGACCCTGCCTGCAGGGGCCTGTGGTTCATGGACGGCGCTTTACACCGGGCTGCGCAAGCTTTGCGACGACGTGGTCGCCCATATCCACCTTGAAGAAGAGGTGCTCTTTCCCCGCGCCCTGACCTCGTAAGACTTAACCCGGGGCAGCATTGCGGGCGGGGATGTCAAAACGCGCGCGCTTGAGGATCCGGCCCGCCTGATCAACGGTCAGCCGCAGCGCGCGGCCCTTGAAAAAGAAGGTCAGGCGATGGCGTCCGGCGTCTTCACCCTCGCCGGTCTCACAGCGGGTGGTGATCAGGCTCGTGCGCATCAGTTCGGGCACGCGGTCCGGTTCAAGGCCAAAGGCTTCGGCCAGCTCATGCGCATCGACTACGAAACCTTGTTCGGTCACGTCGATCCTGTCCATGCCAGATCCCTCCGGGTGGTTGCTTGCGACATATGGGCATGCGCGGGTCATTTTGCCATGGCGAAAACCTGAACGCACCGGCCCGAAGCGGCAGGAATGGCAAAGGGCGCGATCGGATCGCGCCCATCTCTGTCTTGCTGCCGTTTGAAAAACGCTGCCTCAGTTCACCTGAGTCAGCCCGGCATCCATGCGCTCGCGCGCTTTCTTGGGCATCTTGGCGGTCTTGGCGGCCTCAAGATTTGCCGGGGCGTCGCCGACCTGTACCAGCCCGACCATGCCCATGCCGAAATGCGGGGTGCATTTCACACCGTAAAGGCCGGGTTCGGTCACGGTCAGGGTGTAGGTATCGTTGACCTTGCTTTTGAAGGGCTCGACGCCTTCGGGCAGGATATCCTTGATCGCTTCGACGTTATGGCTTTTGTCGGTGGGAATAAAGGTGATCACATCGCCAGGCTCGGCGCGGACAAAGCCCGGCTCGAACACCATGGCGCCAGTCTCACCCTTGTTGAGCATGTGCACCTCATGGGTTTCGGCACCCGCAGGCAGGGCAAGGCCAAGCGCCACCATGATGGCTGCGACGGCAAGGGGTTTGTGAAACATCACGGTCTCCTTGGTAAACTGGGCGCATGACGACCCATCGCCCCTGTCCTGATCCTGTTCCGGCTCAGGCGACTTGATGAAAATCAAGCAAAAAGGAAATTACTCGGATTTCTGCCGACCAGATTGCCGCAGGCTAAGACCACAGATCTGTCCGATTTGTGAAAAATTTACAAATTCATTAGAATAGCCGTCAATTTTTTTACAAAAAATTCCTTTATAAAAAAAGGTTTACTGAAAATAGAAACTGGGATTAACATGCAAACTGATCGGCGACCGCTGCCCCCCGTGCGGCACCTGAGAGGAGGGTGGGGGTAAAGCGACCCGATGCGGATTGCTATTGAGGAGGCGTGCCATGTCCGTTGAAAAGGTTTTGAAACATCCGATTCCTCCTGGATTTGAGGATGTTCATATTGGTCCTGGTGACTACGCCCGTCTTTATGCCGAATCGATTTCCGACCCTGAGGGGTTCTGGCGGCGCGAGGCTGGCCGGCTGGAGTGGATCGAGCCCTTTACCAAGGTGAAGAACACCGATTTCACCATGGGCAAGGTGTCGATCAAATGGTTCGAGGACGGGGCGCTGAACGCCTCGGTGAACTGTATCGACCGCCATCTGCCGCAGCGTGCCAGCCAGACGGCGATCCTCTTTGAACCCGATGACCCCAGCCAGCCCGCGCGCCACATTACCTATGCCGAGCTTTCCGAAAAGGTGAACCGCTTTGCCAATGTGCTGCTAAGCCAGGGGGTGATGCGGGGCGACCGGGTGGTGATCTATCTGCCGATGATCCCCGAAGCCGCTTATGCCATGCTGGCCTGTGCGCGCATCGGTGCGATCCATTCGATCGTCTTTGCCGGTTTCTCGCCCGATGCGCTGGCCAACCGCATCAATGACTCGGGTGCCAAGCTGGTCATCACCGCCGATACCGCGCCGCGCGGCGGGCGTAAGACCGCGCTGAAATCGAACACCGATGCCGCGCTTTTGCATTGCTCGGACCGGGTGCGCTGCCTTGTGATCAAACATACCGGCGACCAGACCACCTGGATCGACGGGCGTGACGTCGATGTGCTGGCGATGATGGAGCAGGTCAGCCCCGACTGCCCGCCGCGCCCGATGAATGCCGAGGACCCGCTGTTCATCCTTTACACCTCGGGTTCGACCGGCAAGCCCAAGGGGGTAGTCCATACGACCGGGGGCTATCTGCTCTATGCGGCGACGACCTTCCAGTATGTGTTCGACTATAAAGAGGGCGACATTTTCTGGTGCACGGCCGATGTGGGCTGGGTGACGGGTCACAGCTACATCATTTACGGCCCTCTGGCCAATGGCGCGACGACGCTGATGTTTGAGGGCGTACCGACCTGGCCTGATCCGGGCCGGTTCTGGGCGGTGTGCGAAAAACACAAGGTCACCCAGTTTTACACGGCGCCGACCGCGATCCGGGCGCTGATCAGCCAGGGCCCGGAATGGGTTGAAAAGCATGATCTGTCGAGCTTGCGGATTCTTGGTACGGTGGGTGAGCCGATCAACCCCGAGGCCTGGAACTGGTATGACAAGCATGTCGGCAAAGGCCGCTGCCCGATTGTTGACACCTGGTGGCAGACTGAGACCGGGGGGCATATGCTGACCTCTCTGCCCGGCGCGATCGAGGCCAAGCCCGGCTCGGCGACGCTGCCCTTCTTTGGGGTCAAGCCGGTTGTCCTGGACGCTCAGACCGGCGCTTTGGTGGAGAAGGAGGGCGAGGCGGTCGAGGGTGTCTTGTGCATTGCCGACAGCTGGCCGGGTCAGATGCGGACGGTCTGGGGCGATCACCAGCGCTTTATGGAGACCTATTTCCAGCAATATCCGGGCCATTACTTTACGGGTGACGGCTGCCGTCGGGATGAGGACGGGTATTACTGGATCACGGGCCGGGTTGACGATGTGATCAACGTGTCCGGCCACCGGATGGGCACGGCCGAGATTGAATCGGCGCTTGTCGCGCATGAGAAGGTGGCCGAGGCGGCGGTGGTTGGTTACCCCCATCCGCTGAAAGGTCAGGGCATTTATGCCTATGTGACGCTGATGAACGGTGTTGAGCCAAGTGATGAGCTGCGTCTGGATCTTGAGAAATGGGTCCGCACCGAGATTGGCCCGATTGCCAAGCCTGACCTGATCCAGTGGGCTCCGGGGCTGCCGAAGACGCGCTCTGGCAAGATCATGCGCCGCATCCTGCGCAAGATCGCCGAGGACGATTTCGGCAACCTTGGCGACATCTCGACCCTCGCAGACCCGGGCGTCGTCGATGAGCTCATAACAAACCGCATGAACCGTCACTGACGCAGGGGCCGGCCTGAGGACGTCGGCCCTGAAGCCGGACAAGATTATCCACGGGCGTGCATGGCGCCCGTGGGGTGGCTGCGGCTGGCCGGGAGGCTGCCAGTAACGCGCCGCTTCTTCTTAAGAGGAGGGCCCGCCCGCGCCGGCCTTGACCCGGTGCGGACAGGATAACCGCAGATCGTGGCAGTGGAGGAGCACGACCCGATGGAAGAAGAACTCGTCGAAAGGATCGTCCGCGATCCGAATTACCAGGCACTGAAGGAAAGACGAACCCGCTATGGCTGGGTGCTGACGATTGCGATGCTGGTCGTCTATTACGGCTATGTCCTGCTTATCGCCTTTGACAAAGAGCTGCTTGCCGCCCGTATCGGCTCGGGCGTCATGACCTGGGGCATCCCGCTGGGCTTTGGCGTGATCATCTTTACCATTATCATCACCGGTATCTACCTGCGCCGTGCGAACAGCGAGTTCGACGATCTGAGCGAGAAGATCCGGCGGGAGGCGCTGAAATGACCGTCAAGATCCTGCGCAAGGGCCTGATCGCTGCGGCCCTGACCGTCCCGGGGGCCGCCCTGGCCGATGTGATCCAGGGGGGCGAAAAACAGGCCACGAACTGGACCGCGATCGTGATGTTTGCCGTCTTTGTTCTTGGGACGCTATATATCACCAAATGGGCAGCCTCTCGCACCAAATCGGCGGCGGATTTCTATACCGCCGGTGGTGGCATCACCGGCTTTCAGAACGGGCTGGCGATTGCCGGGGACTACATGTCGGCGGCATCGTTCCTTGGTATCTCGGCTGCGGTGATGACCACGGGCTATGACGGGCTGATCTATTCGATCGGTTTCCTCGTCGGCTGGCCGATACTGACCTTTCTGCTGGCTGAACGGCTGCGCAACCTCGGCCGGTTCACCTTTGCCGACGTGGCGGCCTTTCGCTTTGCCCAGGCGCCGGTGCGCATCTTTGCCGCCTCGGGTACGCTGGTCGTGGTGGCTTTTTACCTGATCGCGCAGATGGTGGGTGCGGGCTCGCTGATTCAGCTGCTGTTCGGCCTTGATTACTGGATCGCAGTGGTGATCGTCGGCGCGCTGATGATGATCTATGTCCTGTTCGGTGGCATGACCGCGACGACCTGGGTGCAGATCATCAAGGCCTGCCTGCTGCTCGGCGGCGCCTCGTTCATGGCCTTTATGGTCATGTGGCGCTATGGTTTCAGTCCCGAAGCGATGTTTGCCGATGCGGTGCGCATCAAGACCGAGATCGCCACTGCCTCGGGCAAGACCGCAGAAGAGGCCGCCGTTGCCGGTCAGTCCATCATGGGGCCGGGCACCTTTATCAAGGACCCGATCTCGGCGATCAGCTTTGGCATGGCGCTGATGTTCGGTACTGCGGGCCTGCCGCATATCCTGATGCGCTTCTTTACCGTTCCCAGTGCCAAAGAGGCGCGCAAATCGGTGATGTGGGCGACCGGCTGGATCGGCTATTTCTACCTGCTGACCTTTATCATCGGCTTTGGCGCCATCGCCTTTGTCCTGACCAACCCCGAGTTTCTGGACGGGACCGGCGCATTGGTCGGCGGCAGCAATATGGCGGCCGTGCATCTGGCCCATGCGGTCGGCGGCAACGTGTTCCTGGGCTTTATCTCGGCCGTGGCCTTTGCCACCATCCTTGCGGTGGTTGCGGGGCTGACGCTGTCGGGGGCTTCGGCGGTCAGCCATGACCTTTATGCGACCGTGATCAAGAACGGCAACCCCGCGCCGGGCAGTGAACTGCGCGTCTCGCGCATTACCACCATCGTCCTGGGGATCGTCGCGGTGGTGCTGGGCATTGCCTTCAAGAACCAGAACATCGCCTTCATGGTGTCCTTGGCCTTTGCAGTGGCGGCCTCGGCCAACTTCCCGGTGCTGTTCATGTCGGTGCTGTGGAAGGATTGCACCACCCGTGGCGCGGTTGTCGGCGGCTTCCTCGGGCTTATCTCGTCGGTGGTGCTGACGGTGCTGTCGCCCTCGGTCTGGGAGGCGACGCTGGGTAACCCCGCAGGTTCGGCCCCCTTCCCCTATACCTCGCCTGCGCTGTTTTCGATGACGCTTGCCTTCCTTGGCATCTGGCTCGTGTCAAAGATGGACAATGGCGCACGGGCGCGTATCGACCGGGCGGGTTTCCTTGCCCAGCAGGTGCGCTCTGAAACCGGGATCGGCGCGGCCCAGGCCTCGTCGCACTGAAAAAAGGCGGCCCGCCCCCCCGCAGACGGGGGCGGGCCGTTACCGTTCCGCATCCGGTTGCGGATGTTGCGGAGGGGATGATGGCCCACATCCTGATCGTCGAGGACGAGGATAACATTGCCGCCGCGCTGGAGTTTCTGCTTTTGCGCGCTGGCCACAGCTACAGGCGGATCGCCCGAGGCGCAGGCGCGCTGGACGAAATGCGGGCACGCCGTCCTGATCTGGTGCTGCTTGATATCATGCTGCCCGACATTTCGGGCTATGAGATTGTCGGGGCTGTACGCGCCGACCCGGATCTGCGCATGGTGCGGGTGCTGCTGATGACCGCGCGCGGCTCGGTGGTCGAGCGGCGCAAGGGGCTGGCGCTTGGGGCCAATGGTTTTATTGCCAAACCTTTTGAGCTGTCCGAACTGCGGGCCGAGATCGAGCGGTTGCTGGGCACCCCCTGACCGCCCGCACGTTCAGGCCGCGAGGTGTGGCAGGACCCAAATGCCGCTTTCGGGCGTAGCGTTCACCCGCAGCCGGCAGCCATAGGCGCAGGACAAGGTGTCATCGGACAGCACCTCTTCGGGACGGCCCTGAGCCAGAACGCGGCCGGCACACATCAGCACCAGCCGCTGCGCAAAAAGCGCAGTCAGGTTCAGATCATGCATGACCGCAATCACGCCTCCGCCCGCCCGCGCGTAATCGGCGGCCAGCCGCATGACTGTCAGCTGATGGGCGATGTCGAGGCTGCTGACCGGTTCATCCAGCATCAGCCAGCGCGGGCCGGTTTCCTTATCCACCGGCTGCCAGACCTGGGCCAGCACGCGGGCAAGCTGCACGCGCTGCTGTTCGCCACCCGAAAGCTCTTGATAAAGGCGGCCTGAAAAACCCGGCAGACCGACTGCCGCCAGCGCCTGCGGGATCAGGGCCTCGGTGCGTTCGGCCTGCGCCTCGATCCCGATGCGAACCACTTCGGCAACGGTAAAGGGAAAGGACAGCTCGGCTGCCTGTGGCAGCACGCCGCGGTGGCGCGCCAGTTCTTCGGGCGGCATCCGTGCGATGTCTCGACCGTTCAGGGTGATGCGGCCCCGGCAGGCCAGCTCTCCGGTCAGGCTGCGCATCAGGGTCGTCTTGCCCGAGCCGTTGGGGCCGACGATGGCCGTGAACTCGCCCGCCTGCGCGCTTACCGACACGCCATGCAGCACCTGTTTTCGGCCAAGACTGACCGAGATATCGCTGGCGATCAGGCTCATAGGTCCAGCACTCCGCGATTGCGCAAGAGGATCCACAGAAAGAACGGCCCGCCCATGATGGCGGTGACGATGCCGATCGGCAGTTCGGCCGGGGCGATGACCGTACGGCTGATCATATCGGCGATCAGCAGCGTGACCGCGCCAAGCAGCGCCGAGTTCACAAGCAGCCAGCGGTGATCCGGCCCGCTTGCAAGCCGCAAAAGATGCGGCACGACGATGCCGACAAAGCCGATCCCGCCCGAGACCGCCACCGCGGCCCCGGTTGCTGCGGCGACAGTCAGGATGGCGCGGTTCTTGACCTTTTGCACCCGGATACCGACATGGGCGGCCGCGGCCTCACCCAGCGCCAGCGCGTTCAGCCCGCGTGCCAGCCATGGCGCATGGATCATTGCCAGCGCCATGATCGGCGCGGCCACCAGAAGCTTGGGCCAGTTCGCCCCGGCCAGCGAGCCAAGACTCCAGAAGGTCACATCGCGCAATTCGCGGTCATCGGCGCGCAGGATGACCAGCCCTGAAACGGCCCCGATGATCGCCCCCAGTGCAATCCCGGCAAGCAGCATGGTCGCAACCGAGGTGCGCCCCCGCCGCGTGGCGATGCGGTAAAGCGTGATCGTCGTGGCCCAGCCACCGGCAAAGGCCCCGACCGGCACCAGATACCAGCCGAAAAGCCCGGTCAGCCAGCCGGGCAGGGCGCTGGCCAGAACTATGGCAAGGATCGCCCCCAAAGAGGCGCCCGAGCTTATGCCCACGATGCCCGGGTCAGCCAGCGGGTTGCGAAACAGCCCCTGCATGACCGCCCCCGAAACAGCAAGCGAGGCGCCGACGAAAATGCCCATCAGCACCCGGGGCAGGCGGATATCCATCAGCACAACCCGATCCTGCACCGCAAGTTCGCGCCCGGCCAGAAGGTCCAGTATCGCCTGCGTCAGCGAGGTGCCCGAGGCGCCCCAGGCAAGTGAGATCACCGTCATTACTGCAAGCAGGGCTGCGAGTGCCAGTCCCAGACGGCGGGCGCGTTGGCTGCGGTCGCCCTTGATCCGCTGTGGCGGGCAAAGATCAGGGGACAAGGCGACCATCACGACCCCGCATAGATGAGGTCATGCAGTTCGACCGCCGCCTCGCCGGTGCGGGGACCAAAGCCCAGCAGTTTCAGTCCGTCCATTACCACTACCGCGCCCGCACGGCCTGCCGGGGTCTGGGCAAGCGCGGGGATTTTCTGCGCTGCTTCGGTTGCCTCGGCATTGGTGTTGCCGCCATTCATTGTGGCGTCGACCTGTTCATCGCCCCGCGTCATCATCAGGATGACATCGGGGGCGGCGGTAATGATCGCCTCATCAGTGACGGGCTTGTAGCCCTGGAACCCGGCCAGGGCGTTTTCGCCACCGGCCAGGCGAATGATCCCGTCAGCCGCCGTGCCTGTGCCGCCTGCCATGACGCGACCGCCTTGCAGCGAAAGGATGAAAAGGACCTTTTTCGGTGTCCCAACCGCCTGTGAGCGGGCCTGAACGGCCTCAAGATCGGCCGCCAGCTTTTCGCGCAGATCGCGGCCCTTTTCCGGCACGCCAAGCGCCTCGGACACGCGGTCCACCTTGTCGAGCACGCCGGCGATGTCATAGCGCTCGGGCACCGCGACATAGGGCAGGCCCGTCGATTGCAGGACTGCGACCGCCTCGGGCGGGCCGGCGCCTTCTTCGGCCAGGATCATGTCAGGCGCGACGTTCAGCACCCCCTCGGGCGACAGCGCGCGCAGATAGCCGACATCGGGTAAGGCATTGGCCTCGGGCGGCCAGTTCGAGGTGGTGTCACGCCCGACAAGCCGCGCCTCTTCGCCAAGCGCATAGATGATCTCGGTGATCGAGCCGCCAAGCGACAGCACGCGCCGGGCCTCGGGGTAGCTTTCGGCAAAGGCAGGCCCGGCAAGCCATGACGGTGTCAGCAGCGCAAGCGCCAGTGCCAGCCGTTTCATGCCGCTGCCTCGGCCAGTTCAGGCAGGCCATCAACCAGCGTCGCCCATGCTGCGGCATCGCCGCCCTTTTCGGGCCGCAGCCCGAAACATTGAAAGATCAGCGCGCCTTCTGCATCAAAAGCCTCGACCGAGATTGCCGGACCGCGCCGGGTCGGCTTGTCCACCGCCCAGACCTCGGCGACGTGATCGACGCGCAGATGCAGGTTAAAGCGCGGGTCCATGATATTCAGCCACGGCCCCATCGGCTTCAGCGACTGGATGGGTCCTGAGTGGATCTCGATACAGCCCATATTGCCGACAAAGAACATCACGCCGACGCCCTGGGCGTGGACCCGCTCAAGCAGGGCCGGCACCGCATCGACGGCCAGTTGCCGCACCAGCGGCGCGCCCGCGATGCGGTAAGCGCCCAGCCGGTTCATCTTGAGCCGGCGGGTCAGGATGTTGAACTGGTGGGTATCGGTCATCTCGGCCCATTCGCGGCGCAGGGCCTCGGCGCGCTCGGGGCTGGCCTTGGCGGGCTCGACCGGCGCGCGCGGCGCAAAGCTGGCGCTGTCGGATTGATCGGACAGCGCCAGATCATGGCAAAGCGCCTGCCATGACGTCAGGTCCGAGGCATCGCGCAGGTGGATCTTGTGCACCGCGTCCCCCGCCGCATCAAAGATCTGGATCGAGCGGCGGGTCCCCGTCTCGGTCTTAAGTTCGACGGCAAATGCATGGACCCAATGGCGCGGAAACATACGCAGGTCGATTTCGGGGTCCACGGTCATGGCGGCATGTTCGCCATCGTGAAATTCGTTATAGGTGCCGATCTTTTCGATCACGCAAGAGCGGTTGCGGGTCAGCGCCATCACCTCGCCCAGACCTTGGACAAGGGGGATCAGCCGCCCCGGTTGCGGGTCAATCCGGATCGCACCATGGCCGACCCGCGCAGCGACCAACGCCGCCTCGGGGATGCCCAGCCGTTCGGCCAGATCATAGGGGCGGGTGCTGTTTTCGGCCAGAAAGCGGCGCAGATCGGCGGGGGAATGAACAGTCATTGCTGTGCCTTTCGCTGCTGTTGCATGCCCGTGGCCTTAACCCGGAGCAGTGCGCAAGAATCATTGACAGTTTTACTCAGTTTATTTTACGTCGCGCAAGATGCCAGCTCGCGCCAGCCGGAAACTTCTGGATTTGACGACGGGAAACACATGCCACGCCATTCACTACGCGGCGCGCTGCTGGCCGGAACCGCCTGCCTGACCGCGCTGACGCTGACCACGCCCCTGCTTGCCCAACAGCGCACGGGCGAGGATGAGAAGACCAGGACCACCTTTGTGCTGGATCAGCTCGTGCTGCGCGCCGGAAAGCCCAAAGTCGCGTCCGAGGTACCCCAGTCGGTCTCGGTCGTGGACAGCGAGCAGTTGCGGGACATCGAGGCCGGCCATATCGGCGAGGTCCTGGCGACGGTGCCGGGTGTCGCCGGGGTCGGCTCGGGCAGTTTCTTTGGTCAGGGGTTCAACATCCGCGGCTTTGGCTCGACGGAAATGGCGGCGGCGGAATCCGGCATTGTCCAGCTGATCGACGGCGAAAAGAAATATTACGAATCCTACCGTCAGGGCGCGCTGTTCATTGAGCCGGATTTCCTGCGTCAGGTCGAGGTGCTGCGCGGGCCGGGGTCCTCGACGCTATACGGTTCGGGCGCGCTTGGTGGCGTCATCGCCATGGAGACGATCGAGGCCAGCGACCTGATCGCCGAGGGCAGCACCTTCGGCGGCAAGGCCAAGCTTGGCTATGCCAGCAACCCCGACACGGTCCTGGGCAGCGTTGCGCTTGGCTGGCGCCCGGCCGAGGATTTTGAGGCTCTGGCCGCCTTTGCATGGCGCAAGCTGGGCGATACCAAGGACGCCGACGGCAATACCACCGTGCGCTCGAATTCCAAGACGCCGAACCTGCTGCTGAAAGCCAGGCGCACCTTTGGCGATCAGTATATCGCTTTTTCCTATCAGCATCTGGAAGCCAAAGGCGAAAATCAGGACTTCAATCAGGTCGAGGGCGCGCAGGCCGGACTTTTCCCCGGCTTCACCGGCTGGGGTGTCGGTGATATCACCACCCGCGACCAGACGATGAAACTGACCTGGGGCTGGAATCCGCAGGACAACCGCTACATCGACCTGACCGCGACCCTGTCCTATACCAACACCATGAAGGATGTCCGGCAGGGCGACGACCCGGATGAGCCGATCATGGCTTCGTTGCTGGGCCGGCGGGACTATCAGCTGTGGAAATTCAAGCTGCGCAACGTCTCGGACCTGTCGGGGGCGGGCTATGATCACCACCTGACTACCGGTTTCGACATCATGAAACAGGACCGTTCGTCCAGCGTGCCGTCAAGTTCGCACCCCGAGGCCTATACCCGCGCCTGGGGGGCCTATGCGCTGTCCGAGCTGACCTGGGGCGATCTGACTGTGAACTCGGGTCTGCGCTATGAAAAGCAGCGCACCGAGCCGAAATCCTCGGTGACGGCGACGGACGATAAATACAACTCCGAAGCCATCGAGCCGCAAATCGCCGCGATCTACAGGCTGAATGACAGCTGGTCGGTCTTTGGCTCGGTCGCATTTGTTCAGCGCATGCCGACGGTTGATGAACTATACGACAGCTTCCGTGGTGGTGCGCCTTCGCCGGATCTCAAGGATGAAAAGGGCAAGAACCTTGAGGCCGGGCTGTCCTATCGCGGCTCGGATCTGTTCGCCTCGGGCGATGCGGCGGTGATGAAATTGACGCTGTTTCGCAATCATATCGACGACATGATCATGCGTACGAATGGCGCCGCGCCGACCCCGGCCTATGTCAATATCGACCGTGCCTATCTGCGCGGCGGTGAGCTGGAGGCCAGCTACAGCCTTAACAACTGGGAACTGGGCGCCGCCGTTTCGATAGTCGATGGCAAGGATCAGGACGGCAAGGTCCTGGACACGCTGCCAAATGACCGGGTCACGCTGCAGGCGATCTGGCGGCCCAATGACGAGTGGCGACTGGGCCTGCGCAGCACTTTGGCGAAAGGCCGGGACAAAGCGGATGACGAGCATCGCGCGGGCTATGGCGTCCATGACGTCTTTGCCACCTGGGCCCCGCAAACGGGTGCCGCAGCAGGGATCGAGGTTCATATGGGCATCGATAACATCGCCGATCGCGATTACACGCCTGCCACCTGGCTGAGCGGCCCGGCCCCGGGGCGGAACTTTAAGCTGTCGGTCTCGCGCAGTTTCTGAGCGGGGCTGCCAGATGCGAAGGCCGGTCCCATCCGGGGCCGGCCGTTTCATTTTAGGGCTCAGTTTGCCCACCATGTTTGGGCAATCAGCGCGTCATGATCGTCCATCTCGATAACGCGGCCCTCATGTATGACAACGATACGGTCGGTATGGCGGGTTGCGCCCAGCCGATGGGTGATAACCGGCATCCTGCGTCCGATTGCCGGCTTTCCAAGGGACAGGATCAGTGAATTCTTGAGAATGGCGCGGGCATAGTCGCCCATCAGCCCTTAGAATGTGTCGTGGGCAGCGCCACACTGATCACGGTATCAAGGGGCAGCGAGCAAAACCCGCATCGCGGCATAACCGATCAAGGGGTCGCCCCTGACGCCCAGAACCTCGGCCGAGGCATGGGCCCGGTCATTTTCTTCGCGTTAACATGTCTGCCTGCGGGAATGCTCAACCCCGTTCATTTTGCTTGGCTCATGCGTCGGCTGCTGCCCTCGGGCTCCCCGGGAATCGCAGGTTCCTTGGGGAAAGAAGTTCGCTTTCACGCTATCGTTGTGGATTTGCGGCCCCTTATTGCCTGTTCCACGGGCAGATGAAAAGCCGGGCGATACAGGCTGCAGAGCCGCAGTTTTTGGCATGCGCCAAGATGAAGTAATCTTTGTTACATATTGTTGTCGCGTAATTTTTACAAAGAGCTGCGACAGGGCAGGCGTGACCGGCGCTTTGCCTCCCCGACAGTTTCCATACTGGTCGGTTTGTTTGCGAATTGACACATGCGTCATTGGCAGTGGACAAATTCGAACAGATTCGAAAAGATTCGAACGGGGGGCGGATGGCGGGCGCAGGGGCAACCTTCACAGCCCCGTCCGGGAACAAGAACGCCGAAAGGCATGAATCGGAGGAATATCCATGCGGAAAAACCTGTTCTGGCTGGCCGGTATGATGGCCCTGCCGGTCGCTGCCGAAGCCAAGACCGAAATTTCGTGGTGGCATGCGATGACCGGCGCCAATGCCGAAGTGGTAACCAAGATCGCCAATGACTTTAACGCCAGCCAATCCGACTACGAGCTCAAGCCGGTCTTCAAGGGCACCTATCCCGAGACGCTGAATGCCGGTATTGCGGCCTTTCGCGCCGGGCAGGCCCCGGACATCATTCAGGTCTTTGACGTCGGAACCGGCGTGATGATGGGCGCCCAGGGCGCGATCAAACCGGTCGCCGAAGTGCTGAAAGAAGGTGGCTACGAATTCGACAAGAGCCAGTATCTGCCCGGTATCGTCGGCTATTATTCGACGCCCGAGGGCGATATGCTGTCTTTCCCCTATAACTCGTCCTCGCCGATCCTTTATTATAACAAGGACATCTTTCAGAAGGCGGGCCTTGACCCCGAAACCCCGCCCAAGACCTGGGCCGAGGTCTGGGCGGCTGCCCGCAAGATCAAAGAGTCGGGCGCGGCGACCTGCGGCTATACCTCGACCTGGCTGACCTGGATTCACACCGAGAACTTTGCCGCCTGGAACAACGTCAGCTGGGCGACGAATGAAAACGGCCTTGCCGGCACGCCCGAGCTGAAGATTGACGGACCGCTGTTTGTCAAGCATTTCCAAGAGCTTGCCGATCTGGCCAAAGAGGGCGTCTTTGTCTACGGCGGCCGCACCAGCGAGGCCAAGCAGAACTTTACCTCTGGCGAATGCGGGATTCTGACCGAAAGCTCGGGCGGGCTGGGCGATATCGTAAAATCGGGCATGAACTACGGCATCGGCCAGCTGCCCTATGACGAGACCGCCGAGGGTGCGCCGCAAAACACCACCCCCGGCGGTGCTTCGCTGTGGGTCATGGGCGGCAAGTCGGACGAGACCTACAAGGGCGTCGCTGCCTTCTTCAACTACCTGTCCCAGACCGAGGTTCAGCAGTTCCTGCACGAACAATCGGGCTATCTGCCGGTGACCATGGCTGCCTATGAGGCGACCAAAGGTTCGGATTTCTATCAACAGAACCCGGGCCGCGAAACGCCGATCCAGCAGATGATGGGCAAGGCGCCGACCGAGAATTCAAAAGGGGTGCGCGCGCCTAACCTGCCGCAGCTGCGCGACATCCAGAACGAAGAATACGAAAAGATGCTCGCTGGCCAGCAGGACGCGGCCACCGCGCTGAAAAACGCCGTCGAACGCGGCAATGCCGCGATCAAGGAAGCCGTGGGCGGTTGAAACCAGAAGGCGGGCGTTCCGGCGCCCGCCCGACCCTAAAGAGGGACAGATGAGACGCACCGTCTTTCCGCACAAGCTGTTGCCCTGGCTGCTGCTGGCGCCACAGCTGGCAATCACGCTGATCTTTTTCTATTGGCCCGCAGCGCAGGCGTTTCGCCAGTCAATGCTGCGCGAGGACGCCTTTGGCCTGAAGACCACCTTCGTGGGGCTTGCGAATTTTCGTAAGGTGCTGAGCGATCCGAACTATCTGAACTCGATGCGGGTGACGGTGGTGTTTTCGGTACTTGTGGCATTTTTCGCCATGGCGATTGCGTTGTTTCTGGCCGTGCAGGCCGAAAAGATTGTCCGGGGCAAAGGGTTTTACCGCACGCTGATGATCTGGCCCTATGCGGTGGCGCCCGCCATCGCCGGTATGCTGTGGCTTTTCATGTTCAATCCCAGCTTTGGCACGCTTGCCTGGCCCCTGCGGCAGCTTGGTATCAGCTGGAACCCGCTGCTTGACAGCACACAGGCCATGGGGCTGGTTGTCGCTGCCGCGACATGGAAGCAAATCAGCTACAATTTTCTGTTCTTTGTCGCAGGCTTGCAGGCAATTCCTCGTTCACTGCTGGAAGCGGCGGCGATCGACGGGGCATCGCGCCGCCATACGTTCTGGACCATCACCTTTCCGCTGCTGGCACCGACGAGCTTTTTCCTGCTGGTCGTAAACACGGTTTATGCGCTTTTCGACACCTTTGGCATCATCCATGCGGTGACTGGTGGCGGCCCCGGCAAGGCGACGGAAACGCTGGTCTACAAGGTTTATAACGACGGTTTCGTCAACCTGATCATGGGCGACAGCGCCGCGCAATCGGTGATCCTGATGATCATCGTCATTGCGCTGACCGCCTTCCAGTTCCGCTTCATCGAAAGGCGGGTGCATTATGGCTGAGTCCGCTCCTCTCGCTGCGCGCCGTTCGGGCCGGCTGATCGCACATCTGTGGATGGTGCTTGGCGTGATTGTCGTGGCCTTCCCGGTCTATTACGTCTTTGTCGCCTCGACCCATTCGTTGCAAACGATCCTGCGCCCGCCCTTGCCGCTGCTGCCCGGTTCCGAGGTGGTGCGGAACTATTCCGAGGCATTCTCGGGTGGGGTCAGCCGCATTGGAGGGGTCAGCCTGTGGCGGCTGCTGGCCAATACCACCATCGTTGCGATGGGGATTGCGCTTGGCAAGATCGCGATCTCGATGGCCTCGGCCTATGCGATCGTCTTTTTCCGCTTTCCGCTGCGGATGGCCTGTTTCTGGCTGATCTTCATCACGCTGATGCTGCCGGTCGAGGTGCGTATCCAGCCGACCTACAAGGTCATGGTCGATCTTGGGCTGATCAACACCTATCCGGGTCTGATCCTGCCGCTGATCGCCTCGGCTACGGCGACGCTGCTGTTTCGGCAGTTCTTCATGACCATTCCGGATGAGCTGCTTGAGGCGGCTCGCGTCGATGGTGCCGGGCCGTGGCGGTTTTTCAAGGACATCCTGTGGCCCCTGTCGCTGACCAATGTCGCGGCGATCTTTGTGATCCAGTTCATCTATGGCTGGACGCAATATCTGTGGCCGCTGCTGGTTACCAATTCCAACGAAATGAACACGATCGTCATCGCGCTGAAGAAGATGGTTTCTTTTGCTGATGCCGATACCCCCTGGCACCTCGTGATGGTGACCAGCGTGCTGGCCATTCTGCCGCCGATCCTGGTGGTGGTGCTGATGCAGCGCTGGTTCGTCAAGGGTCTGGTCGAGACGGAGAAATAAATGGCCCGCATCCTGCTGAACGACGTCCGCAAGAGTTATGCGGGAACTCAGGTGATCCATGGCATCAACATGCAGATCGCTGACGGTGAATTCGTGGTGATTGTCGGCCCCTCGGGCTGCGGCAAATCCACGCTGCTGCGCATGGTCGCGGGACTTGAGGCGATCACCTCTGGTACGGTTGAGATCGGCGACAAGGTGGTCAACGACCTTGAGCCGCGTCAGCGCGACATTGCCATGGTGTTCCAGAACTACGCGCTTTACCCGCACATGTCGGTGCGCGAGAACATGGCCTACGGCCTCAAGATCGCCCGCATGTCCAAGGCCGAGATCGACAGCCGTGTCGCCAAGGCCGCAACCATGCTTGAGCTTGAGCCCTATCTGGACCGCAAGCCTCGCGCATTGTCGGGCGGCCAGCGCCAGCGCGTCGCCATGGGCCGGGCGCTGGTGCGCGAGCCTGCGGCGCTGCTTCTGGATGAGCCGCTGTCGAACCTTGACGCCAAGCTGCGGGTCCAGATGCGTTTGCAGATCAAGGAAATGCACCTGCGCACAGGCCAGACCACCCTTTACGTCACCCATGATCAGGTCGAGGCAATGACGCTGGCTGACCGGCTGATCGTGATGAACAAGGGCGTGGCCGAACAGATTGCGACCCCGCTTGAGGTCTATCAGCGACCGGCCAGTGAATTCGTCGCGGGCTTTATCGGCTCTCCGGCCATGAACATCTTTACGGTCAGCGCGGCTGACGGTCGCGTGACCTTGCCGGGGGGCGCGGTCCTGCCGCTGCCCGTGCCGCGTGGGGGCGATCTGCGTCTTGGTCTGCGCCCCGAACATATGCGCATGGCCGAACCGGGCGAGGCGGCAATCCCCGTCGTGCTGCGCTCGGTCGAACGGCTGGGGGCGGATGCTTTCGGCTATGGCATGATCGAAGGCTCGGATGTGTCTTTCGTTCTGCGTTTGCCCGGCACCAGTACGCTTGATCGCGGCGACCGGGTCGAGGCGGTGCCTGATCCGGCGCATCTGCATTTCTTTGACCCCGAAAACGGAAAGCGTATCGAAGGTTAATGTCACTTTGCAGCCGGGCCAGAGGCGGTTCGCCGCCGGCCCGGTTTGCAGGTGCCCGCGCCGCACCTATATCCATCGCTGCAGTATAAAGAAGGCAGGTTTATGATGGATGAGGCGCAAGAATCCGGTCATGCGGGGCCGATCCTGCATTTTCGCGGCATGGCCGGGGGCGGGATCAGGCTTGCGACTATCATCATCCGCCCGCTTAATGCGCCAGCGCCTCCGTCGCTGCGGGTTTCTACGGCCGGGGTCGCACCTGTCCGCATCGCCGAAATTGCCAATGTCGCAATCTGGCGCCACGACTTTACCCTGACGCCCGCTGATCGTGGTTATGAGTTCGCGGACTGCTTTTACGAGGTCGTCACCGATCTGAGCGGCGATCTGCGCCTTGCCTTCGTTTCCTGTAATGGCGAGGAAAACGGCGATCTTGAGCGCGACGATGATGAACGTAACCTGATGTGGACGCGGTTGGCGCAGGATCACGCCAGCGCCCCCTTTGCGTTGCTATTGCAGGGCGGCGACCAGATTTATGCTGATGAGGCGACGCAAGGCCACCCGCTGAGCGAGGATTGGCCCGATCACGTGCCCGAGGTCGATGACTCTGCCGCGCTGCAAGATCTGGCCCGGCATCTGCGCGACCGTTTTGTCGAACGCTATCTGCATGTGCTGCGCGCGCCCGGCTATTCGTGGATGGCGGCACGGGTGCCGACGCTGGCGATCTGGGACGACCATGACATTTGTGACGGCTGGGGCTCGCTGCCTGAAAAGCGCGCGCGCTCGGCCGTTGGCCAGGCGCTGTTTCAGGCCGCGCGCGAGACCTATTTGCTGTTCCAGCATGGCGCGGTTGAAAGCGACATCCCCGAGCTGTTTCTTGACGCCACAGGTGCCAGCCTTGGCTGGAAACGCGAACTGCCCGGCCTGACCATCGCAGCACCCGACCTGCGTTCAGAACGCGACCGTCATCGGATCATGGGCCCGGCGGGCTGGCAATCGGTCGAGGCGCTGGCGCCGCAAGGCGAACATATCTTTCTGGTCTCCAGCGTCCCGCTGCTTGGTCCGCGCCTGTCGCTGATCGAGCGGGTGATGATGGCGATCCCGCGTATGCAGCATTACGAGGATGACTTGCGCGACCAATGGCAAAGCCGGGCACATCGCGCTGAATGGCGGCGGATGCTGGGGCAGGTGCTGCAATGGCGCGACCATGCGCGCGTCACCGCCCTGTCGGGCGAGATCCACCTTGCCACACGGGCCGAAATGGGACCGCAGGCGCAAAAGATCCATCAGCTTGTCGCCTCGGGCATTTCCCACCGTGCGCCTCCGCGCGCCTATGCCCGGCTGCTGGGCCTGTTTGCCGGGCTGGGCGAGGCGCCCTTGCCCGGCCACCCGATCCGCATCCTGCCGCTGCCCGGCCAGCGCCACCGCTATGTCGCCGAACGCAATTACCTGACCCTTACCCGCAGCGCGGGCCATTGGCAGGCGGTCTGGCATCTTGAGGACAGCGGCAAAACGCCTCCGCTAGAGCTGTCCGCCTGATCGGGCCGGCGTGGCGGTTGCGCCGCCCGCCAAAGCCCGCTATCCCGGGCGCCCATACCGGTCGCAGCCTACCCGGTTATCAAAACAAGGGTTCACAATATGAAGACTTTAGTTGTCTGCTCAGGCGGACTCGATTCCGTGACGCTTGCTCATATGGTCGCGGCACGGGGCGAACTTTCACGCCTGATCTCGTTCGATTATGGCCAACGCCACCGCAAAGAGCTGGAATTCGCGGTCGCCACCGCCTGGCAGCTTGAGGTGCCCCACCACGTCATAGATCTGCGCGGCGTGGGGGCGGCACTTGGCGGCTCGGCCCTGACCGGAGGGGCCGAAGTGCCCGACGGCCACTATGCCGAGGAAACCATGCGCATCACCGTGGTTCCGAACCGTAATGCCATCATGCTGACGATTGCCTTTGGTGTCGCGGCCTCGATGGGGGATGAGGCGGTGGCCATCGCCGTCCATGGCGGAGATCATTTCATCTATCCCGACTGCCGCCCGGCCTTTACCCAGGCGTTCCAGCATATGCAGGACGCGGCACTTGACGGCTATGCCCGGATCACGCTGCTGACGCCCTTTGTCCATCGCACCAAGGCCGATATCGTCGCCGAAGGGGCACGCCACAACACCCCCTTTGCCGCCACATGGTCCTGTTACAGGGGTGGTAAGCAGCATTGCGGCCGCTGTGGCACCTGTGTCGAACGGCGCGAAGCCTTTCAACTGGCCGGTGTCCCAGACCCGACCACCTATGAGGACCCGGATTTCTGGCTGCAAGCCGTCGCTGACCGGGGGCGGAAGTGATGTTCTGCATTTCCAAGGAATTTCATTTCTCGGCCTCGCATCAGCTATCCCATCTGCCTCCCGATCACCAATGCGCCCGGCTACACGGCCATAACTACATCGTGGTGGTCGAGCTGGCCTCGGCCACGCTGAACGCTGATGGTTTCGTGCGTGATTATCATGAGCTTGCGCCGTTAAAGCATTATATCGACACGCAATTCGACCATCGTCATCTGAATGAAGTGCTGGACGGCCCCTCAACGGCCGAGAATATGGCGCGGCATTTTCACGATTGGTGCAAGGCGCGCTGGCCTGAAACGGTGGCGGTCCGTGTTTCCGAGACACCCAAGACCTGGGCCGAGTACCGGCCATGACCCTGCGCATCGCCGAAATATTTGGCCCGACCATTCAGGGCGAGGGTGCCCTGATCGGAGAGCCGACCGTTTTTGTCCGCGCTGGCGGCTGTGATTACCGCTGCCATTGGTGCGACAGCTTGCATGCCGTGGACTGCAGTCACCGACACGAATGGCGGCCAATGGAGGCCAGGGAAATCTGGGCCGAGGTGCGCCGCCTGTCGGCTGGCCAGCCGCTGACCGTTTCGCTGTCAGGGGGGAACCCGGCGATTCAGGATTTTGCCCCGTTGATCGCGCTGGGGCGGGCCGGGGGGTATCGCTTTGCCTGCGAAACTCAGGGCTCGATTGCGCAGCCGTGGTTTGGCGATCTGGCCATGCTGGTCCTGTCACCCAAGCCGCCCTCTAGCGGGCAGGTGGTGGACTGGGATGCCTTTGATCGCTGCCTGAGCGCAGCCGAGGGCGCGGGTCGGCGGGTGCTCAAGATCGTCATTTTCGATCAGGCGGATCTGGATTGGGCGCGTGAGGTTGCCGCCCGCTATCCCGACCTGCCGCTTTACCTGCAACCCGGCAACCCTGAAACCGACCCTGAAACCCCGGTCGAGCCACAAGCCCTTGCCGACCGGTTGCTGTGGCTGGTCGAAAACACGGTCGGCCGCGGCTGGCTGAAACCCCACATTCTGCCGCAACTGCATGTCCTGATCTGGGGCAACCGGCGCGGCGTATAAGACCATAGGAGCGAAGAATGTCCGAAACGATCTATAGCGGCCTTAAACAGCTTGGTGGCGCAACAGTTCTGCCTGAAAGCCCCGACAAGGCCGAGCTTGAGCGGGTGCAGAACCCGCAGGCCGATGTTGCTTATAACGTACGTTTCACCGCGCCTGAATTCACGTCGCTTTGCCCTATGACCGGTCAGCCGGACTTTGCACATCTGGTTATTGATTATGTGCCAGGTGACTGGCTTGTTGAGTCGAAATCGCTGAAATTATACCTTGGAAGCTTTAGAAATCACGGTGCTTTTCATGAAGATTGCACCGTCTCTATCGGGCGCAGGCTTGCCGGGTTCCTCGCTCCGCTCTGGCTGCGCATCGGCGGCTATTGGTATCCGCGCGGCGGTATGCCGATTGACGTTTTCTGGCAAACCGGCCCGATGCCCTCGGGGGTCTGGATCCCGGATCAGGGCGTGCCACCCTATCGCGGACGCGGCTAAGGCTTGCTGACGCAAATCATCTATCGGCGCGGGTGCTCATAGGATCCGCGCCGATTTTTCTTGACAGCCCTCATCACTATGTGTGAGCATTTGCTCATCACATTAGCAAATGCTGATCCGTAGGGGAGGACAATCGCATGAGCATGATGCTGCGCGGTTTGATGGGGGCCTGCGCCGTGACGGCGCTGACGCTGCCAGCCATGGCCGAGACACTGACCATCGCCACCGTGAACAACGGTGACATGATCCGCATGCAAAAGATGAGCAAGCCGTTCACCGATGCGAACCCGGACATCACGCTGGAATGGGTCACGCTTGAGGAAAACGTGCTGCGTCAGCGCGTGACGACCGATATCGCCACCAAGGGCGGGCAATATGACATCGTCACTGTCGGCAATTACGAGGTGCCGATCTGGGCCAGGCAGGGTTGGCTGTTGCCGCTTGAGGATATGGGCGAGGAATACGATGCCGCTGATATCCTGCCGCCGATCAGCGCCGGCCTGTCGGTGGATGGCAAGCTATATGCCGCGCCATTCTATGGCGAATCCGCGATGATCATGTATCGCACCGATCTGATGGAAAAGGCCGGGCTGACCATGCCTGAACGCCCGACATGGGAGTTCATCTATGACGCCGCCCGCAAGATGACCGACAAAGAGGCCGAGGTCTACGGCATCTGCCTGCGTGGCAAGGCGGGCTGGGGCGAGAATATGGCCTTTCTGACCTCGATGGCACATAGCTATGGCGCGCCATGGTTCGACAAGGACTGGAAGCCCCAATTCTCGGGTGAGAAGTGGAAAAAGGCGCTGACCGACTATGTCACCATCATGAATGAGGCCGGCCCGCCCGGCGCCTCGTCCAACGGGTTCAACGAGAACCTCGCGCTGTTCCAGACCGGCAAATGCGGCATGTGGATTGATGCCACCGTGGCGGCAAGCTTTGTGTCGAACCCCAAGGAATCGACGGTGGCCGACAAGGTCGGCTATGCGCTGGCACCCGAGGGTGAAAAGCCGCAAATGTGGCTGTGGGCATGGACGCTGGCAATCCCCTCTTCGACCGATGCGCCTGATGCGGCAAAGAAATTCGTCGCCTGGGCGACCTCCAAGGCCTATACCGAACAGGTCGCAGCGGCCGAGGGCTGGGCGAATGTGCCTCCGGGCACCCGCACCTCGCTTTATGAAAACCCCGAGTATCAGCAGGCCGCGCCCTTTGCCAGGCCGACGCTTGACAGCATCATGTCCGCCGATCTGCAAAACCCGACCAGCGTCGAGGTGCCCTATATCGGCACGCAATGGGTGGGCATCCCCGAGTTCCAGGCCCTTGGCACCTCGGTAGGCCAGCAGTTTTCTGCAGCTCTGGCTGGTCAGGCCAGCGTTGATCAGGCGTTGCAGATGGCCCAGCAGATTGCCGAACGCGAGATGGCCAAGGCCGGTTATCCCAAGTGATACCCAGTTGACGATGTAACCCGGTCGCGGGCCGGGCAGGGGGCGCATTGTCCCCTGCCACCCGGCACCGACAATGATTTCCTGCGCGGGGAGGCGCACCGATGGCGACCCGACACCAGAAAACTCTGGCACGGCTGATGGTTTCCCCCTCGGTCCTGTTACTTCTGGGCTGGATGATCGTTCCTCTGGCCATGACGCTGTGGTTCAGCTTTCAAAGCTACAACCTGCTGTCACCCGGGATGGAACAGTTCATCGGCTGGACCAATTACCAGTATTTCCTGTCAGATCCGGCCTTCTGGACGGCGATGCGCAACACGCTTTTGCTGGTCGGTGGGGTGCTGGTCATCACCGTGGGGGGCGGCATTGCGCTGGCCCTGCTGCTGGATCAGCCGATGTTCGGGCAGGGTGTGGTACGTATTCTGGTGATTGCGCCCTTCTTCATCATGCCCACCGTTTCGGCGCTGGTGTGGAAGAACATGTTCATGAACCCGGTGAACGGGCTGTTTGCCTGGTTTGCCAAGGCGGTCGGGGCCCAGCCCATCGATTTTCTGGCCCAATATCCGCTGATGTCGATCATCCTGATCGTTTCATGGCAATGGCTGCCCTTTGCCACGCTGATCCTGCTGACGGCGCTGCAATCGCTTGACAGCGAGCAGATGGAGGCGGCCGAGATGGACGGGGCGGGCACTCTGGCCAAGTTCACCCATCTGGTCCTGCCACATCTGTCGCGCGCCATTACCGTCGTGATCCTGATCGAGACCATCTTTCTGCTGTCGGTCTTTGCCGAGATCCTGGTCACGACGAATGGCGGGCCGGGCTATCAATCCACCAACCTGACCTATCTGGTCTATAGCCAGGCCCTGCTGCAATTCGACGTGGGCGGCGCCTCTGCCGGGGGCATCATCGCGGTGATCCTGGCCAATATCGTGGCGATCTTCCTGATGCGGATGATCGGCAAGACGCTGGAGTAACGACATGGCCCGCAACATCTCTCAAAGCCGTCGCTGGGGCTTTACCATCCTGGCCTGGGGCGCGGCGCTGGTGATCTTTTTCCCGATCCTCTGGACCATCCTGACCAGTTTCAAGACCGAGGCCGATGCCATCGCCAGCCCGCCAAAGTTCCTGTTCTTTGACTGGACGGTCGAGAATTATGCCGAGGTGCAGTCTCGCTCACCCTATTTCCGGCATTTCATGAACTCGGTCATCATCTCGGTCGGCTCAACCCTGCTGGGTCTTGTCCTGGCGATCCCGGCGGCCTGGTCTATGGCCTTTCAACCGGGGCGCCGGACCAAAGACCTGCTGATGTGGATGCTGTCGACCAAGATGATGCCGGCGGCCGGGGTCCTGATCCCGATGTATCTGATGTTCCGCAGCTTTGGGTTGCTTGACAGCCGGCTGGGCATCACCGTGGTGCTGATGCTGATCAACCTGCCGATCATCGTCTGGATGCTTTATACCTATTTCCGCGAAATCCCGTCCGAGATCCTTGAGGCGGCGCGGATGGACGGGGCAAGTCTGCGCAACGAAATCCTTCATGTGCTGACGCCCATGGCAGTGCCGGGGATCGCCTCAACGCTGCTTTTGAACGTGATCCTTGCCTGGAACGAGGCGTTCTGGACGCTGAACCTGACCACGTCCAAAGCGGCGCCGCTGACGACATTTATCGCCAGCTATTCCAGCCCCGAGGGGCTGTTCTACGCGAAACTTTCGGCGGCGAGTACAATGGCCATCGCCCCGATCCTGATCCTTGGCTGGTTCAGCCAGAAACAGCTCGTCCGTGGGCTGACCTTTGGCGCGGTGAAATAAGGGGAGGCAAATATGGGAAGCATCACGCTTGAACAGGTCTGCAAAAGCTTTGGCGAGGTCGAGGTCATCCCCGGGGTCGACCTGCAGATCGAGGACGGAGAGTTCGTGGTCTTTGTCGGCCCTTCGGGCTGCGGGAAATCCACGCTTTTGCGGCTGATCGCAGGGCTTGAGGACGTGACCTCGGGGCGGATCGTCATCGACGGGCAAGATGTGACGGTGGCGCCTCCGTCGCGGCGCAAACTTGCGATGGTGTTCCAGTCCTATGCGCTGTACCCGCATATGTCGGTGCGCAAAAACATCGCTTTCCCGTTAAAGATGGCGGGGCTGAGCGCCGATGAACAAGAACGGCGCGTCCAGCACGCGGCAGGGATCCTGAACCTGACCGACTATCTGGACCGCCGTCCGGGTCAGCTTTCAGGTGGTCAGCGTCAGCGCGTGGCGATCGGCCGTGCGATCGTGCGCGAACCTTCGGCATTTCTCTTTGATGAGCCTTTGTCGAACCTTGATGCGGCGCTGCGGGTGAACATGCGGGTAGAGATATCCGAGCTGCACAAAAAACTAGCTACCACAATGATCTATGTCACCCATGATCAGGTCGAGGCGATGACCATGGCCGACAAGATCGTCGTTCTGCGCGCCGGCCGGATCGAACAGGTGGGCAGCCCGCTTGAGCTTTATCGCCGCCCGGCGAACCGCTTTGTCGCGGGCTTTATCGGCAGCCCGAATATGAACTTTCTTGAAGGCGAGGCCGCCGCGCGTCTTGGTGCCCATGCGATCGGCGTCCGCCCCGAGCATTTCCGCCTGTCGATGAGCGAGGGGGCGTTTGCGGGCCGGGTCGGGGTCGCCGAGCATCTGGGTTCGGATACCTTCCTGCATGTCGATCTGGACGATGGAACCCATGTGGTTGCCCGGGCCGAGGGCGAATTCCCCGCCAGCCATGGGGACCGCATCCACCTGACCCCGCAGGACGGAAGGCTGTATCGCTTTGACCAAAACGGCAGCGCTCTGTGATCCGGGATGAAAATGACAAGATTAAGTGAACAGACCCTTGGGCAGATCAGCCAGCCGCGCCCGGAATATGATCGCAGGCGGCTGCGCCCCGGTATCCTGCATTTCGGGGTCGGGAATTTCTTCCGCGCCCATCAGGCGGCCTATCTGGACCGGCTGATGAACATGGGACTGGCCCATGATTTCGCCATCATCGGCGCGGGCGTCATGTCGGGGGATGTGCGGATGCGTGACACTCTGGCAGTGCAGGACCACCTTTACACGCTGGTCGAACAATCGGCTGGGGCGTCGCGGGCGCGGGTTTTGGGGCCGGTCATCGACTATATCACCCCCGGTGATCATGTCCGGGTAATCGCCAGCTTGGCCGATCCGGCGATTCGCATTGTCGCGCTGACCATCACCGAGGGCGGCTATTTCATCGACGCCGCTACCGGGCATTTCGATCCCACCCATCCCGCCATTGCGGCCGATGCGGCCAATCCCGATATGCCGCAAACGGTGTTTGGCCTCATCGTCGCCGGACTAAGGGCGCGTCGCGCGGCGGGTCATGCGCCCTTTACCGTCATGTGCTGCGACAACATCCCCCATAACGGCGATGTCACGCGTGAGGCGGTGGTTGAGACGGCGCGCCTCTCTGACCCGGATTTTGCCGAGTGGATCACCGCCGAAGTCGCCTTTCCGAACGGTATGGTGGACCGCATCACTCCTGCGACCAGCGAGCGTGAGCGGCGTCTGGTGCGCGAGGATTTCGGCATTGAGGATGACGCCCCGGTCTTTTGCGAAGATTTCATCCAATGGGTGCTTGAGGACCGCTTTCCTGCCGGACGACCCGCACTGGAAAAGGTCGGTGTTGAATTCGTACAGGACGTGACGCCGTGGGAGCTGATGAAGATCCGCATCCTGAATGGCGGCCATGCGGTGATCGCCTATCCGGCCGGGCTGCTCGACATCCACTTCGTCCATGAGGCGATGGAGGATGCCCAGATCCGCGCCTTTCTTGAAAAGATCGAGCGTGATGAGATCATCCCCGCCGTGCCGCCCGTGCCCGGCACCGATCTTGGCGCCTACTTCGCCAAGGTGGCCGAACGTTGTGCCAACCCCAAGATCGGGGATACGGTGCGCCGGCTTTGCCTTGATGGCTCGAACCGGCAGCCCAAGTTCATTGTCCCGACCATCGCCCACCGGCTTGAACGTGATCAGCCGGTCGAGGGGCTGGCGCTGGAATCGGCGTTGTGGTGCCGCTATTGCGCGGGCATCAGCGACAGCGGGGCCGTTATTGCGCCGAACGATCCGAACTGGGATCGTCTGATCATTCAGGCACAGGCCGCGCGCAATGATCCCGCCGCGTGGCTTGCCATGGCCGAGATCTATGGCGCAACGGGGCGCGATCCGCGCTTTGCCCAACCCTTTGCCCGCTGGCTTGCGATGCTGTGGAACAAGGGCACGCGTGCGACGCTTGACGCTTATATCCGGGGCTAGGCAGTGGCGCGCGGGCTGATCTTTGACTGTGACGGGGTTTTGGTTGATTCAGAGCCCCTCGCAGCGGCCGAGATCGGGGCGCTGTTGCAAGGGCAGGGCGCGCCCATCACCCTTGCGCGCATTTATGATGAGTTTCTGGGCCGCTCATTCTCGACCATCACCGATGCGGCGCGTGCGCATGGTGTCGATCTGGGACCGGCCTTGCCGGGTTATGCCACGGCGCTGGCCGAACGTTTCCGCCGCGAGTTGCAGCCGGTTCACGGCATGGCCGAGGTACTGGCCCGGCTTTCAGGTCCGCGCGCCGTCGCCTCATCCAGTGCGCCCGAACGACTGTCGTTGTCGCTGTCGTTGACCGGGCTTGCGTCTTTTTTCGGTCAGCATGTCTATTCGGCGGTGCAGGTTTCGCGCGGCAAGCCAGCGCCCGATTTGTTCCTTTTCGCTGCGAAAAAACTGGGGGTTGATCCCGCTGACTGTGTGGTGATCGAGGATAGCCCGGCCGGTCTGCGCGCTGCCCGTGCGGCGGGGATGCGGGTGATCGGCTTTCTGGGCGGCAGTCACGCGGGACCGGCGCGCCTTGCCGAAAAGCTGGCACAGCTTGCCCCGGATGCGCTGATTGACCGCGCCAGCGATTTGCCCAAAACTCTGGATGATCTGGACTAACAAAGGGGAATCAGCGTGCTGATCGGGGCCGTGGATGTGGGCTCGGCCCGGGCGCGGGCGGGGCTTTTCACCCTTGACGGCCGGCTTGTTGCACGCGCCAGCCGGGGCTTTGCCACCATCCCGGGGCCCGACCAACAGGCCATGTATCATTTTGCCGAGATTTGGCAGGCAGTCGCCGATGCCTTGACCGAGGCACGCCATCAGGCCGGCGTGCCCCCGGCGCAGATCGGCGCGCTGGCTTTCGATGCGACCTGTTCTTTGGTCGTTGACGCCCCGGGGTTTTCGCCCGACGTAATCGCCTGGCACGATCATCGCGCGGTTGCCGAGGCAGCCGAGCTTAGCCGCATCCCGCATGAGGTGGTGGTGCGGGCTGGGGGCTCGGTCTCGCCCGAGATGCAGACGCCAAAGCTTATGTGGCTGAAGCGCAACCGGCCCGGGATCTGGGCGACGCTGAACGGCGTACGGGACCTTTGCGACCATCTGACCTTTCGGGCGACGGGTATCGAGGCGCGCTCGCTTTGCGCGGCGGTGGCAAAATGGGCGTGGCTTCCTGACCATGGCGGCTGGCAGCAGGATCTGTTGGAACGGGCAGGGGTCGCCGATTTTCCGCGCCCCGGTCCGGTCCTGTCCCCCGGCAGCCGCATTGGCCCCCTGTCACCGCAAGGCGCGGCCGAACTGAGGTTAAAACAGGAAACGCTGGTCGCAACGGGGTTGATCGACGCCTTTGCCGGGGCGCTTGGCGCGGCGCCCGGTATGCCGGCGCTGATCGCGGGCACCTCGAACTGTGTGATCGCGGCAGGGATAGGCCCGCGCACGTCGCTTTGGGGACCTTATCCCGGCGCCATTCTGCCCGATGAAAGCGTGACCGAGGGAGGGCAATCTGCGACCGGCGCGCTGCTGGAACGTCTGCGCGCCCTTTACCCCGAGCCGACCGATCACGACGTGATCCTTGCCCGTATCGCCTCGGCCCCCGAGCCTGCGGCCGATCTGCATGTCCTGCCTGATATCAAGGGCAACCGCACGCCCTTTGCCGATCCGCTGCTGCGTGCCGTCATTCAGGGTCTCACCCTTGAGCGTAGCCCCGAGGCGCTGGATGCGCTTTACTGGCGCGCGGCGGTCGGGATCGCGCTGGGAACGCGTCAGGTGATCGCGCATATGGGCCTGATACCCCAGGCGCTGGCCATGGCGGGTGGGCAGGCGCGCTCACCCCTGTTGCGTCAGCTTTACGCGGATGCCATCGGGGCCGAGATCCACTGGCAGCCCGAAGACGCGGTGCTGCGCGGCACAGCCATCCTTGCTGCTGCGCCGCTCAGCGGCGGTGTTCTTGCTGCCCGCGACTGTTTTGCCCGGCCGATCGAGGTGACAAAGCCTGATCCCGCTGCCTGTATCCGGCGTGAGCGGGACTGGCGCATCTTTTTGCGCATGCAAGAACAGCGCGCTGAAATTGCTGCGATGTAGCTAGCCCGACAGCAGCGCCGCACCGGTTGTGGCATCGGTGATCAGCCCGCTGATCAGCCCGCCCCGCAGCGCACCGCGGATCGCCGGAACCTTTTCACTGCCATGCGCCGCGCCGATAACAAGCGTCGTTTCCCGCGGGGGGATCGGGGCCGAGGCCACGCGATCATTGCTAAGCCCCGGCACCAGCGCGCCATGGGTGTCATAGGCCCAGCCGGTGATCTCGCCCACCGCGCCGGCATCGACAAGGGCGTCAAGCTCGGGCTGAGTCAGAAAACCGTCAAGCATCAATGGCGCGTTCTCGCCCACAGTGCCGATGCCGACAAAAGCGACCGCCGCCTCAGACGACATCTGGATCAGGCGCCGGATGCTTGGCTGGCTGTTCACGGCCTGCCGTTCGCTCATGCTGGGGGCGATGACGGGCAGGGGCAAGGGAAAGCTGCGGGCGCTGACCAGATCTGACAGGGTAAACAGCACGTTATAATAGGCGGTCGAGCCGTCGGGCGCGATATTGCCGGTCAATGAGACGATACGATGCTGGGGGCAGTCGATATGGGGCAGTTGCGCAATGGCGCTGCGCAGGGTGCGGCCGGTGCCGATCGCCATGGTCAAAGGCTCGGCCCGGCGCAACCATTGCTCGATCGTGTCCGCGACCATCAGCGCGACACCTGCTTCGGGGGCATCTGAGGGGGCGATCTGGCAAAACTCCAGCCCCCATTTGTGCTGCAGCCCGGCGGCAATATCCATGCAATGGGCAAACGGGTGGTCGATGCGGATCTTGACGATACCCTCGGCCATAGCCTGAGCAACCAGCCGCTGCGCAGTCTGGCGCGAGACGCCCATGATCCCGGCGATCTCATCCTGGGTCTTGCCTGCGACATAGGAAAGCCACGCCGCCTTGGCTGCCTGCTCAAGTTTCCGGCCCTGGTTCACCATAAGGGGCTGTCCGTCTTTCCTACCCTAACTATCCCTTTACGTGTCTAGCTTGGTGGTGCCGCAAGTGTCCAGCGGCGGCTTTGGGATCCCAACTGGAGAGGGGGGAGGGGGCTGGCAACAGGTTAACGCCCATTTCCCCAGATCAGAATTGGAAAGAACTGGCCCTTCATATTCCGTTCGCGCCCCAGTAGCCGACCTAGCCGCCATGCGTGTCCGATCACTGAAACAATGGCCATTCCGGCAACTCTGGCGCAAAATAAATAATTGATTTTACTTTATTATCTAGATGCGCGGTTTTCTGTTTTGTCCACTTTTACTTCGATTATCGACCATCGAAATATTGCGTGACGACCAAAGGAAAAGGCCGCCCGAAGGCGGCCTGACGAAGTCTGGCATCTGATAGAGAGCGGTGTCTGGCCAGGCTTACCCGATTGGCGATTCAGGATTCGGCGGTGCTGGCGATATGCTCTTCGAAGATTCTGCGGAGTGAGCTGCTTTGCGCGGGATTCTGGAACTCATCCAGCAACAGACCGAAGGCGACCCATTTATCGCCCCGGGCGGGCGATTGCTTCGGGCTGTGGCTGGCCTCCAGAATTCGGAATGCGCGGCGGATCCCGGTCTCGCCCTTCGAGGTATAGGTCCAGCCACATGTGTCGGCCACATGCCGTTCACTGAAGGACAGATCCTCGAAGGTGACATACGGACCGAACTCCAGGGTGGTGCCCAGAATTTCCGTAACCCGAATGGCCCGTTCGAGCGGCTGGCCATCCAGCCATGCCGGACCAGGACGGCCTGCAATCCGGTCGGTGATATATGCCTGGAGCGGGGAGGCCGAACAGGGCTCCGCGTTGCGAGCAATCTCTCTCAGCATGGGGTGGTTTCCGGGACGCTTGCGGCAAAGACACCCCTTCCATCCGTTTCGTCGGGACGGGCGCAGCGGATCAGGGAAGCTACGCGAGCCTTGTCGAGATGAAGCCGGTGCTGAGATTGGCACCGGCCCGCATGGATGGTGTCGCGGCTCAAACGCTGGACTTCGCTGTCGACAAGGCGTTCACGGCAGCCACGATGCGACGTTCGACACTGGATTTCTGCGTTCGGATGAACAGCACCGATGAGCGTAGGTCATGTTGACAAATGGCGAAGCCA
>NZ_AEPN01000023.1:0-72406 GCF_000185925.1 Paracoccus sp. TRP
GCTTCGCCATTTGTCAACATGACCTACACTCTCAACAAAAAAAGGCCCGTCCAAGGGCGGGCCTTTTGCTGAAATTACCGCAATCCTGCCTTATTCCATGAAGAAGGCAAAGCGGATCACGAACAGCGCCGCCACGATCCAGGTTGCGGCATGCACCTCACGCGCGCGACCGGTCGCCAGCTTGATCGCAGCATAGCTGACAAAGCCGAAAGCCAGACCGTTGGCGATCGAGTAGGTAAAGGGCATCATCAGCGCCGTCAGCACCGCAGGTGCGCTTTCGGTGACATCGCTCCACTGGATTTCCTCGAACTCGCGCACCATCAGACAGGCGACATACAGCAGCGCAGGGGCCGTGGCATAGGCCGGAACCGACCCGGCGAGCGGTGCAAAGAACACCGCAAGCAGGAACAGTACCGCAACGACCAGAGCGGTCAGCCCGGTGCGCCCGCCCGCCTGCACGCCCGAGGCGCTTTCGACATAGGCGGTGGTCGAGCTGGTGCCCAGCATCGAGCCGGCAAGGATCGCGGTCGAATCCGCCATCAGCGCCCGGCTGAGGCCCTTGTTTGTATGGGCTGGTCCCTCGGTCAGCAGGCCAGCGCGCTTGGCGACGCCGATCAGGGTACCGGTCGCGTCAAAGACCTCGACCAGAACCATGACAAGAATGACGTGAAAGATCCCTACGGTCAGCGCGCCTGCAATGTCGAGTTGCAGGAAGGTCGGCATGATCGACGGCGGCATCGACACCACCCCGCCAAAGGTGCTGGCACCCAATGCAATCGACGCAACGGTGATGACCAGAATGCCGATCAGGATCGCCCCGCGCACCTTCAGGGTGTCAAGCGCCGCGATGATGAAAAACCCGGCGATGGCAAGCAGCGTCCCGGTCTGGGTCAAATCGCCCAGACTGACCAGCGTCACAGAGTTGCCAACCACAACACCCGAGCTTTTAAGCGCGATGAGCCCCAGAAACATCCCGATCCCGGCAGCAATGGCACTGCGCATCGAACTGGGGATACCGGCGATCAGCCAGCGCCGGATGCCGGTCACCGACAAGAACAGAAAGACGATGCCCGAGATAAAAACGGCACCCAAAGCCTGCTGCCATGTGAACCCAAGGGTCCCGGCGACGGTAAAGGCGAAAAACGCGTTCAGCCCCATCCCCGGGGCCATACCGATGGGCCAGTTTGCCCAAAGCGCCATGATGGCCGAGCCAAGCGCCGCCGCGAGGCAGGTTGCGACAAAGACCGCATTCCGATCCATGCCGGTCGAAGACAGGATCTCAGGATTGACGAAAATGATATAGGCCATCGTCAGGAAGGTGGTGATCCCCGCGATCACCTCTGTCCTTACGCTGGTGCCATTGGCCGTAAGGCCGAACTGCTTGTCTAGCACGCTACCTTCCCCTGGACTGATACTGGCGCCACTGGCCGTCAGGCCGGATTGCTTGTCTGGCATGGTTCCTCCCATTCGGCGGTTGGCCCGCCGTGCTGGCCAGATTATGCCCCGGCATCTTCAACGAGAATACTGGGTATAGCGACAGAGTTTCAATGGGATGTTGATAAACCCAGATTTTCAAGAAATAATTGGTTCTGTTTTTAGAAAATTAGGGTTGCCTGAAAGGCCGGCAGGGTGATCAGTGCCAAGCAGCCAGAAAACAGGAAAGGAAGCAAGCGATGCGTTACAGCCGCGACATGATCGGTTATGGCGAGCACACGCCTGATGCGAAGTGGCCCGGGAATGCACGGATCGCAGTGCAGATCGTCATCAACTACGAAGAAGGCGGCGAAAACAGCATCGAGCACGGCGACGCGGCCTCTGAAGCTTTCCTGTCCGAAATCATCGGCGCCCAGCCCTGGCCGGGCAAGCGCCACTGGAACATGGAATCCATCTATGACTATGGCGCGCGAGCAGGTTTCTGGCGCCTTCACCGCCTGCTCAAGGACGTGCCGGTAACGGTCTACGGCGTGGCGACCGCGCTGGAGCGCGCTCCCGAGCAGGTCGCGGCCATGCAGGATGCCGGCTGGGAGATCGCGACCCACGGTTACAAATGGATCGATTACAAGGACATCCCGCGCGAGATCGAGGCCGAGCATATCGCCAAGGCGATCGAGCTGCACACCCAGGTAACGGGTGAACGTCCGCGCGGCTTCTATCAGGGCCGGACCTCGATGAACACGGTCGGGCTGGGCTGTGAGGAAGGCGGTTTCGAATACCTTGCCGATACCATAGCCGACGATCTGCCCTATTGGCATGTGCACAAGGGCAAGCCGCAGCTCATGGTGCCCTATACGATGGACGCCAATGACATGCGCTTCTCGTCCGGTCAGGGCTTTGGCACCGGAGTCGAGTTCTTTGACTATCTGCGCGACAGCTTTGACATCCTCTATGCCGAGGGCGTGGCCGGCGCGCCCAAGATGATGTCGATCGGGCTGCATTGCCGTCTGGCGGGCCGGCCGGGCCGCGCCATGGCGATCAAGCAGTTCCTTGAACATGCGCGGGGCCATGAGGGCGTGTGGTTCGCAACCCGGCTCGACATCGCGCGCCATTGGGCCAAAACCCATCCTTATCGGGCCAAACTGCGCCCCTCGCAAATGGGCCGTGAAGAATTCATCGAGCAGTTCGGCGGCGTCTATGAACATTCGCCCTGGATCGCCGAACGGGTGTGGGACGCCGAGATGGGCGCGATCCATGACACACCCGCAGGCCTCGCCGCGCGTATGGCGCAGATCTTTCGTGCCGCAAGCGACGAAGAGCGGCTGGGCGTACTGCTGGCGCACCCGGATCTTGCCGGCAAGCTGGCCGCGGCCAGGCGTCTGACCGAGAGCAGCACCGCCGAACAGGCCAGTGCCGGTCTGGACAGCCTGACCGACGAAGAACGTGCCGAATTCGACCGGCTGAACAGCGCCTATATGGAGAAGCACAGGTTCCCCTTTATCATTGCCGTGCGCGATCATGACAAGCCGGGGATCATGGCCGCAATGCGCCAGCGCATCGACAATGACACGGCGACCGAGCGCGGCGAGGCCGAGCGCCAGGTCTCTCGCATCGCCACGTTGCGCTTGCAGCAGCTGCTGGACGACAACTGAGTCCATGCCGCCCGCGGGTCAGCCGCGGGCGATCACCGACCTCAACGGGGCACGACCCCCGGCGCAACGGAGAGCCATATGACCGCCAAGACCCCGACCTATGCCGGGCCCTTTGCCGGCCTGCCGCCGCAGACCGATCTGACCACCGATACCGCCGTCTTTACCGATGCCTATGCCGTCATTCCGGCAAGCACGATGCGCGATATTGTCACCAGCTTTCTGCCGGGCTGGACTGGCATGCGGATGTGGATGATCGCCCGGCCGCTTTCGGGCTTTGCCGAGACCTTCAGCCAATATATCGTCGAATTGCAGCCGCAAGGCGGCTCAGACCGCCCCGAAGATGACGAAGGGGTTCAGTCCGCGATTTTTGTCACCGATGGCACCATTACCCTGACCATCGACGGCAAGACGCATGAACTGACCCCGGGCGGTTTTGCCTATATTCCCGCCGGCATGGCCTGGTCGGTAAAAAGCGGTGCCGGGACCTCGCGCTTTCACTGGTGGCGCAAACGCTGGCAGGTGGTCGAGGGCCTCTCAAAACCCGATGCGATCATCGCCAATGAGCGCGACATCGCCCCGATCCCGATGCCCGACACCGGCGGCAGCTGGGCGACCACCCGGTTTATGGACCCCGAGGATATGCGTCACGATATGCATATCACCATCGTGACCTTCAAACCCGGCGGCTCGATCCCCTTTGCCGAAACCCATGTCATGGAACATGGTCTGTTTGTGATTGAAGGGAAAGCTGTCTATCGCCTGAACCGCGATTGGGTCGAGGTCGGGCCCGGGGACTTTATGTGGTTACGCGCCTTCTGCCCGCAATGCTGCTATGCCGGGGGGCCGGGAAATTTCCGCTATCTGCTTTATAAAGACGTAAACCGTCACGCGCCGATCTGGAAGTAAGGGGGGGGGGGGGCCCCCCCCCCCCACGCCTTGCCTGCCCTCAACGGGCCGGCAAGGCGTTCCCCCGGGATATTTGGGACACGAAAGAATCTGGCATCAGCTTAGCCAGCGCGCCGGAAAGTCAGGTTGATGCGGGCCGCGCCGGTCAGCGGGTGACTGCCCGGGCGCAAGGTCAGGATACCGTGCCAGTTCAGCCGCGCCACACCACCCCAGACAACGACATCACCGTGATGAAGAGTATGTCTTGCCACCGGATCGCGACGCTCAGGCCCACCGAATTGGAATATCGCGGGCAGACCTAATGAGACCGAGACGATAGGGGCGGTCAGATCCGCTTCATCCCGGTCCTGGTGCAAGCCCATCTTGATCCCCGGAACATAGCGGTTGATCAGGCAGGCATCAGGGTGAAAGTCTGGAAAGCCGGCTTCGGCGGCGGCAGTTTCTGCCAGATTTTGCAGGCTCGGCGGCATTGGAGGCCAAGGTTTTCCGGTCAGCGGGTCCTCGGGTTCATAACGATAGCCACGCCGGTCGCTGATCCACCCCAGAGCACCACAGTTCGTCATCTCGACCCCGATCTGCTTGCCACCCGGGGTCTGCATGTGGCGGAAGGGTGAGATTTCGGCGATCCGCAGCACCTCATGATGAATAGCAGGATCAGCCGCGATGCCGCGCAAAATCATCGCATCAGGCGCGATTGGTTCGTTGCGGCGGGTTCCGAACAGATCTGGCTGCATCTCACGCTTTCACGGGGTTGTGGCTTGGCGCTTGACCTGCTCCCCTTGCGGTGGCTTTCAGATAAGGGTCACTGATAGGACTTATTACCATGTTGCGCCCCATTGCCGCAATCGCACTTGCACTGTTCTGCGCCCTGCCCCTGACGCCCGTGCAGGCGCAGGACCATGATGCAGCCGAAGTCGCGCAGATCAAGGACGCCGTGTTCAACGGCCCGGGACTGCCGATGATGGGAAATCCGCAAGGCGATGCGGTGCTTGTCGAGTTTTCGGATTACAATTGCGGTTTCTGCCGCAAGAACGCCCCACAGGTAGCAGCGTTGCTGAAGGCCGAACCCAAACTGAAACTGGTGGTGCATGAGATCCCGATCTTTGGCGAGGGTTCGCGTTTTGCGGCCAAGGCCGCGCTGGCCGCGCAAGCCCAGGGCAAATACCCCGAGTTTCACCGCGCATTAATGGCGATGCGTGGACGGGCCGAAACCGCCTCGGTTCTGCGTGTGGCGCGCGAGGTCGGGCTGGATGTCGAGAGGTTGCGGCGCGACATGCGCGCACCCGAGATCACCGAGAGAATCGAGCGTTCGCTGGCGCTGGCCGATGAGATCGGATTAGTCGGCACGCCCAGCTTTATCGCCGGTGACCGGGCAATCTTTGGTTATCTGTCCAAGGACGAACTGGCCGGGCTGGTCGCCGAGGCGCGCGCCGGGAAATAGCGCGCGCGCTTTGGCCTTAGGTGCGGATATCGACGCCAAGATGTTTGGCGACGGTAAAGATATCCTTGTCGCCCCGCCCCGAGAGGTTCACCACCATGATGTGATCCTTGGGCAGGCCGGGCGCAATCTTGATGGCATGGGCGAGCGCATGGCTGGGCTCAAGCGCCGGGATGATACCTTCGAGCCGGCACATGGCCTGGAACGCCTCAAGCGCCTCGTCATCAGTGACGCTGACATATTCGGCACGGCCCTTTTCCTTGAGCCAGGCGTGCTCGGGCCCGATGCCAGGATAGTCGAGACCGGCGCTGATCGAATGACCTTCGAGGATCTGGCCTTCGTCGTCCTGCAAAAGATAGGTCCGGTTGCCATGCAGCACGCCAGGGCGACCACCGGTCAGGCTGGCGCAATGCTGCATGCGCTCATCGACGCCCTTGCCGCCGGCCTCGACCCCGATGATGCGGACCGAATCGTCGTCGAGGAATGGGTGAAACAGCCCCATCGCGTTCGAACCGCCGCCGATTGCCGCCACGAGACTGTCTGGCAAGCGCCCCTCGCCCTCTTGCTCGGCAAGCTGCCAGCGGGTTTCGCGGCCGATGATGCATTGGAAGTCGCGCACCATGCCCGGATAGGGATGCGGACCGGCAACCGTGCCAATGCAATAGAACGTGTCGCGCACATTGGTCACCCAATCGCGCAGCGCATCGTTCATTGCGTCCTTGAGCGTCCCACGCCCCGAGGTCACCGGCACCACCTCTGCTCCGAGAAGCCTCATCCGGAATACGTTCGGCGCCTGACGCTCAACGTCATGCGCCCCCATGTAAACGATACACTTCAGGCCAAAGCGCGCGCAGACCGTCGCGGTCGCAACACCGTGCTGGCCCGCTCCGGTTTCGGCAATGATCCGGGTCTTGCCCATACGACGCGCAAGCAGGATCTGACCCAGAACGTTGTTGATCTTGTGGCTGCCGGTGTGGTTCAGTTCTTCGCGCTTGAGATAGATCCTAGCACCACCCAGCTCTTCGGTCAGCCGGGGGGCGAAGTAAAGCGGGCTCGGGCGACCGACATAATGCTTCCACAGATCGTCCATCTCGGCCCAAAAGGCGGGATCATCCTTGGCACGCTTGTATTCGGCCTCAAGGTCGAGGATCAGCGGCATCAGGGTTTCGCTGACGAAGCGGCCGCCGAAGATGCCAAAGCGGCCCTGTTCGTCCGGGCCGTTCATGAAGCTGTTGATGAGATCTTCGGCCATGGCTCTCCTCGGGCGTGGTCGGTGAATAGGCGGGCAAAAGAAAATCCCGTCAAAGGGATTTCTTATATCCGATATGAGAGGGGGTAAAGCCGAGCCCGTCATAGAAGCGATGAGCATCGCTGCGGCGGCGGTTCGTGGTGAACTGCAAAAGCGTACAGCCCGCCACCCGCGCGCGGCTTTCGGCATCGCCGATCAGGGCCGCGCCGATTCCCTGCCCACGCAGAGCCGAACTCACCCGCACACCCTCGATCTGAGCGCGGCGGGCAGCGGAAAGCGATAGACCCGAGATAAAGGTAATCTGGTAGCAGGCGACCACCTCGCCGCCATACACCCCGACGATCAGTTGATTCGCGCCCTCGGCCCGCATCGCCTCCCATGCTGTGAAATAGGGGGTAAGATCGGCGCTTTCACGGTCCCTGCCCAGCATGTCATCGCGCAAAAGCGCGACCACTGCGGGAACATCTTCGCGGTGTGCCTCACGGAAGGTGACTCCGCCGCTCATAGGATCGGCGCTGTGGCGCGGGCGATAAAGCGGCGAATGCGATCGGGGTCCTTGACGCCCGGCGCGCTTTCAACGCCTGAAGAAACATCGACACCCTGGGCGCGGGTCAGCCTGATCGCCTCGGTCACATTCTCGGGCGTCAGACCGCCAGCAAGCAGCCAGGGCTTAAGCATCTGGCGCCCGACCAGCAACCGCCAATCAAAAGCAAGACCATTCCCGCCCGGCAGCACCGCATCCTTGGGCGCCTTGGCGTCGATCAGCAGCATGTCCGAAACCAGACCATAGTCCCAGATCCGGTCAAGGTCCTGCGGCCCCGAAACACCAATCGCCTTCATCACTGGCAGACCGGTGCGGGACCTGATCCCGGCCACGCGGTCGGGGGATTCGCTACCATGCAACTGGATCAGGTCCAGCGGCACATGAGCAAGCACCCGATCAAGCGCCGCATCATCGGGATCGACGAACAGCCCGACTTTGGCCACCCCCATCGGCACCTGTATGGCCAAAGCGGCAGCCGCCTCGGGCGTTACATGGCGCGGGGATTTCTCAAAAAAGACAAAGCCGACATAGCGCGCGCCAGCCTCAATGGCGGCGGCGAGTCCCTCGGCTTCGGTCAGGCCGCAGATCTTGACGGATACGCCCATCGGATCAGCGCGGCGCGGGCAGGGTCGTTGCGGCTGCGGCCGGTGCGGCGGGCTGGTGCGACGGCTCATCAAGGATCGCCAGCACCTCATCGCGCGGCGCGGCATGGGTGCGGCGCAGATCGCCTACCTCACGCTGCAACTGCGCCAGATTCTGCGCGCGGCGGTTCGATTCGGCCCGCAAACGCGCCTCGCGCAGCCACTCCCAGACAAGGCCAACCAGCACGCCAAAGACCATGGCAAGGAACAGCGCCACAAAGGCCGGCATGGTCAACGACCAGGTGCCACCGGTAAAGCGGGCGAATTGCGCGGGCAGCAGGCTGACAGTCACCGGCTCACGGTTGGCTGCAGCAAGCAGCATCAACACGAGGGCCAGTACGACGAAAAAGGAAATCCGGATCACGCGCATGCCTTGAACCCCCGAAAAGATTGTCGCCGGCAATCTGGCCTATTCGGAGGAGCCGTTCAACCGTTCGCGCAGCAGTTTGCCAGTCTTGAAGAAGGGGACATGCTTTTCATCGACGCTGACCGCCTCTCCGGTACGGGGGTTACGGCCCTGACGCGCCTCGCGTTTTTTCACGGAGAATGCGCCAAACCCACGCAGTTCGACCCGGTCGCCACGCGCCATCGCCTCGATGATCTCCTCGAAGACCGTGTTGACGATCCGTTCAACGTCGCGCTGGAACAGATGGGGGTTTTCTTCTGAGATTTTCTGGATCAGTTCGGATCGGATCATTGCGGTTCCTGAATCTGGTGTTCCAACAGCTTCCTGCCGCCTGTGCCTGGATCAGACGTCACGGCATTCAATCTCAGAACGCCTGGCGGCCGGTTTGGTTGCGTCCTTTCAAGACTTTATCGTTCATTCGGCAGATATGCGCAATGAAAAGCGCCCCCGGAGCGATCCGGGGGCGCAATGAATGGCCATCTATGGCCTGTATCGGTCTTAGTTGCGGCCTTTGAGGGCGGCACCCAGGATATCGCCCAGCGAAGCGCCCGAATCCGAGCTGCCATACTGTTCGACGGCTTCTTTTTCTTCGGCGATTTCGCGCGCCTTGATCGACAGGCCCAGACGGCGGGTCTTGGTGTCGATGTTGGTGACGCGGACATCAACCTTGTCGCCAACCTGGAAGCGTTCGGGGCGCTGGTCCTGACGGTCGCGGGCGAGGTCCGAACGACGGATGAAGGACTTCATGCCGTTGTATTCGACCTCGATGCCGCCATCTTCGATCGCCGTCACGGCGACGGTGATGACCGAGCCACGCTTGACGCCTTCGACAGCCTCGGCCATCGCGTCGTTTTCAAGCGCTTTGATCGAGAGCGAGATGCGCTCTTTCTCGATGTCAACTTCCTGAACGACGGCTTTCACCACATCGCCCTTGCGGAAGTCCTGGATGGCTTCCTCGCCGCGGGTATCCCAGCTGATGTCCGAAAGGTGGACCATGCCGTCGATATCGCCTTCGAGGCCAACGAACAGACCAAATTCGGTGATGTTCTTGACTTCGCCTTCGATGACGGTGCCGACCGGATGGGTTTCGGCAAAGACTTCCCACGGGTTGCGCATGGTCTGCTTGAGACCCAGGCTGACGCGACGCTTGGCTTCGTCGATCTCCAGCACCATGACGTCGACTTCTTGCGAGGTCGAGACGATCTTGCCGGGATGGACGTTTTTCTTGGTCCAGCTCATCTCCGAAACGTGGACCAGGCCCTCGACACCGGCTTCCAGCTCGACGAAGGCGCCGTAGTCGGTGATATTGGTCACACGGCCAGTGTGAACCGAACCGATCGGGAATTTGTCGGCAACGGTATCCCACGGGTCGGCCTGAAGCTGTTTCATGCCCAGGCTGATGCGGTGGGTTTCCTTGTTGATCTTGACGACCTGGACCTTGACGGTCTCGCCGATCGACAGGATCTCGGACGGGTGGTTGACGCGGCGCCAGGCCATGTCGGTAACATGCAGCAGGCCGTCAACACCGCCCAGATCAACAAAGGCACCATATTCGGTGATGTTCTTGACAACACCCTCGACGGTCTGACCTTCGCTGAGGTTGGCGATGACCTCGGCGCGCTGTTCGGCGCGGCTTTCTTCCAGAATGGCGCGGCGCGACACGACGATGTTGCCACGGCGGCGATCCATTTTCAGGATCTGGAAGGGCTGCTTCAGACCCATCAGCGGGCCGGCGTCACGCACCGGGCGCACATCGACCTGGCTGCCCGGCAGGAAGGCCACGGCACCGCCCAGATCAACAGTGAAGCCACCCTTGACGCGACCAAAGATAGCGCCTTCGACGCGCTCTTCCGCAGCATAGGCTTTTTCCAGACGATCCCAGGCTTCTTCGCGGCGAGCTTTCTCGCGGCTGATGCTGGCTTCGCCACGGGCGTTCTCGACGCGATCCAGATAGACCTCGACTTCGTCGCCGACGGCAATGCTCGGCGCTTCGCCGGGATTTGCAAATTCTTTCAGATCGACGCGGCCTTCCATCTTGTAGCCGACATCGATGATGGCCTGGCCCGCCTCGATGGCGATGACCTTGCCTTTGACGACCGAGCCCTCTTCGGGCGTGTCGATGGTGAGGCTTTCGTTCAGGAGGGCCTCGAATTCCTCCATGGTCGCTTTAGCGCACATATATGATACAGTTTCCTTTACGATCATTGCTGGCCATGCGGTTGGCTCCGCCGGTCTTTTTGTAGACGCCGGGATAAGCGCAAAGGGTCGCGGCATACGCCCGACCCTGTTGAAGCAGCCTGTTCTGGCCCCATCACTTATCCTGACGGGCGCGATATAGCCTTCATTCGGCTTTGTGGCAAGCGTCGAGGCCCTTAAAACTCGCGCGAATTTCCCTATCAAGCAGCGCAACCAGCTCTGCTGCAGGCATCGCACGGGCACGGAAAGCGCCCGTCCCGGCCCATTGAGCGGCATAATCCGACCCGCCCGCCAGCGCATGCAACCGCTTTGACGCGTCATAGACGATCGGATAGTCAGGCAGCGTCGGCGCCGCTGCCTTGCGCCCCAATTCGGTCAGCCGGTTGGCAATCCCGCGCGCCGGACGGCCTGAAATCGCCCGTGTCATTACCGTATCGCCGGGTTTCGCCGAACCCAGCCGGGCACGATAGGCGTCATTCGCGGCCGCTTCCGGACAGGCCACGAAAGCCGTGCCCATCTGCACTGCAGCTGCCCCGGCTGTAAGGAAACGCGCAGCCTCATGCCCGTCCATGATCCCGCCCGCGGCTATGACCGGCAAGCCAAGGTCTAGCAGGTCATGCAGCAATGCCCGGGTGGTCTGCTGCGCGTCAGGCCCATCAGGGTCAAAGATACCGCGGTGGCCCCCTGCCTCATATCCCTGAGCGACGATCAGATCGAGCCCGGCTGTACGGATCGCCAGCGCCTCGGCACGCGAAGTTGCGGTCGCGGCAAGCGTCGCGCCGCTGTCGCGCAATGCGGTGATGCGATCGGCCGAGGGCAGACCAAAATGAAAGCTGACTACAGCCGGACGCGCCTCAAGCACCGCGCCCAGCATCTCATCATCCTCAAGAAAGCTGCGATAGATCTCTTCGATCCGGGCCGGTGGCTCTGCCCCGAAACGGCGAAACTCGGGCGCAAGATAGTCAAGCCATGCTGTCTCTCGTGCCGGATCGGCCTTGGCGGGACGGTGGCAAAACAGATTGACACCGTACCGGTTCGAGCCCAGCCGTTCACACGTTTCAGCCATCATCGCAGCAGCCTGCCCGGCATTCGAGGCCCCCAGCCCCAGCGAACCCAGCCCCCCTGCCCGGCTGACCTCAGCGGCAAGGTGCGGCGTGGCAGTGCCTGCCATCGGTGCCTGAATGACCGGAACGGTCAGGTCAGGCAGCTGAAAACGCGCGCTCACGCGCCAGCCTCTTTCGCGCAGGTGATGGCGCGGGTCACGGCGTCGTCAATGCTCATTTCGCTGGTATCCAGCAACACCGCATCTGGTGCCGGGCGCATTGGCGCCACGGCACGGGCGGCGTCGCGGGCGTCACGTTCGCGCAGCTCACGCAGCATCTGCGCCTCATCCGCGCCCAGCTCCTTTGCCCGGCGGCGGGCACGGATCTCATCATTTGCGGTTACGTACAGCTTTAGCTCGGCATCCGGGCAAATCACCGTGCCAATATCGCGGCCATCCAGCACCGCGCCGGGCTCACTGCGGGCAAAGCGGCGCTGGAATTCCACCAACGCGGCGCGCACCTCGGGGATCGCAGCAACACGGCTTGCAGCCTGCCCGGCCCTGGCACTGCGCAGATCATCGCGCGCCAGATCATCGGGCGTCAGACTGCGGGCGGCAGCGACCGGATCGCCACCTTTCGCCCCAACCGCGCGATAAAGCAGCCCGGTATCAAGATGGGCAAAGCCGAAATGATGCGCAAGAGCGCGCGCAATAGTCCCCTTGCCCGAGGCGGCAGGTCCGTCAATGGCGATGGTAAAGGGCATCTGTCCTCGGCGTCTGACAGCGGAAGAGGTGACCCGGCCCTGCCTCGCACCCGGCCCTATAAGGCCAGAGAACCGCCGCTCCATACCGTCGCGACCGAAGCAACCGCCGGACGGCTGCCCGTCCGCAACTGGATCTTGGTGCCGGTTACGAGATCGAACAGGCGGCCTTCTGACCAGAGAACCAGCAGACAGGACGCTAACTCGGCGCAACCGGCAGGTTTTTCCTGCAGACGAAACGTAAACGAATCGTGAGCTCGGAGCGGCAGATTACCACCCCGGACTATCCCCGCAAGATCGCGCCGGGACGTGTCCGCCCGAGAGGCAGTCTCGATCCCAGGGAATGTTGCTGTTTTCAGCGCAGGATCCCGGCTGGCTGCGCCTGTTCAGGTCAGGAAAGAAAATAACGGCAGCGCCGAGGGTTAAGATTTGCAGTCACCGCCCAGGTACATCATCCTAAAGTATGAGTTGTATAAATTGTGCAAAACTGACCAAATACAATCTGTAGTTAAATGGTAGTATGTTATTCCCTTGCACGGGCGGTCCTTCGGGACCGCCCGTTACGGTTTCGGGCAGATCCCTTTCCATTTGAAAGGAGCGGTCACTGGCAGCTTTCCGCCATCGCCCGGATTCGTGATGCAACCGATCGCGACTTTGAAAGTATATCCTCCACAAGCTCCCATGGAGGACCAAGATGAAGCTGGCACCTATCCTTATCAGCGCCCTGACTATTGCCGTGTTCAGCACCACCCCCGTCACTGCAGACCCCGGCCGCGGGCACGGTAAAGGCCGGCACACCCATCATCACAAGCATGACGAGCATAAGGGCGGACACCGCACGCATGCCCGCTATGTTGCCGACTGCCCCCCCGGTCTGGCCAAGAAAAGCCCGGCCTGCATTCCTCCGGGGCAGGTTGGCAAACGCTATGGTACCCGCATTGGCGATACGCTGCGTGTCCGTGATTACATGCTGATCCGCGACCTTGATCGCTACGGTTTGGAGCAGCGCAGAGGCTGGAACTACTACCGCGACGATGGCCGGATCTATCGCGTCGACAGCGGTACGCGGAAAATCCTCGCAGTGCTGAATCTGATCGACGCCTTTGCGAACTGATCCGGAGCGCCACGCCCTGCAACCGACATCGCCCCGCCGCAAACGCGGGGCATGAAAACAACATATGGCGACACCATCTTCACCATAAGCGGCGAGGAAACCCTTTGGGTCAGCGACGTGACTGGCGTGGGACAGGCTGGTGGCGTCGGTCTGCCGCCGAGGTTCCATGCCTGCGACTAGTTCTGCGCCTGTGTCCGGGGCTGATAGCTTACAGTTGGTGAAGGCCGCGATCGAACGTTTCGACGGTGCGCCGATAGTGAGCGCCACCGGTGGTCGGATGACTTCAAGGCGCAAGCAGGCGCGGCGACACTGGGGCCGGGTATGAACGTTTCGGCGCTGGCGCGCCGTCTGGGAATTTCGCCGCCGCAGCTGTTCGGCTGGCACAAGACCTTTCTGAAGAAGCAGGAAGCAGACATCACGGCGGGCACACCAACACCGCTGGTGGAGATCGTGGTGGGCGAGGTGTTGATCCGAGTCGGTGCCGAGCTTCGCCGTATCCTGCTTGCGTTACGCTCGACATGACGCTGTCGGGCGTGCAGGTCTATCTGGCCAGCGGACCTGTGAACTTTCGGAGAGGACCGGACAGCCTGCTGTCGCTGGTGCGCGATGAAGGCCGCGACCCGTTCAGTCGCACACTTTACGTGTTCCGTACGAAGCGGGCGGGCCGGGTCAAGATCGTCTGGTGGGATGGCCGCGGCCTGTACCTGTTTGCGAAGCGGCTGGAGAAGTCCCCGTTCCGCTGGCCGCGGACAGGGCCTGTCCGGGGGCGGCTCAACCACGCCCGGCTGATGGCACTGCTCGACGGGCTGGACAGGAAGCGGATGCGGCCCGTGCCGGTGAAAACGCCTGTATTTGCTGGCTGATCAGTCCGCGGCAAAGTGAATCACGCCGCCCGGGAAGGTCTATCAACAGAGGCATGGCGCGGCGGGGTGTGCTATCCTCTGGGGCATGCGCGCTGATGATCTTTCCCTGCCCGATAACATGGACCTTCTCAAGGCCATGGTCCGCACCATGGCGGAGAAGACGTCCGTGCCGGAGAAAGAGAATGCGGCGCTTAAAGCGCGCAGCCTCGATGCCGACGCGCGGATCACGCGGTTGATGCAGATCCTGAAGGCCTATGCCCGGTCCCGGTTCGGGCGCCGTTCAGAGAAGCTGGGCGCTGCGGGCGGCAGAGCCGGCGAGGAGGCGCCGCAATCCGTCGTCTTCCAGGAGACCGAAACCGGCATCGCCGCCCCGCAGGCGCAGACGGGGCACGGGCGAGAAGCGGGCACCGCGACCGCGCAAGGGCTTCCCGCCCCATCTTGAGCGGATCGAAGTGGTGATCGAGCCCGAGGACCTGCCCGAACATGTAAACCGAGAGAAGGTGCTGATCGACGAAGACATCTCGGAGCGGCTGGATATTATCCCGGCAAAGTTCCGTGTCATCGTGACCCGCCGCCTGAAATATGCGTTCAAGGGGTGGGACGGTGTCATCCAGGCGCGCTTGCGCCGGCCCACATCATCGAAAGCGGCTTGCCGACCGAGGTGCTGCTGGCCCAGATCGCAATCTCCAAATATGCCGACGACCTGCCACTGTTCCTGCAGGAGAGGATTTATGCCCGCGACCGGGTGGAGATCGACAGGCGGCAAATAGCGCAGTGGATGGGCCGGGTCAGCTTCGAACTGGAGATCCTTGCCGCGCATGTGATGGGCGAGGCTCTGAAGGGCCCGCGCGTCTTTTCCGATGAGACGAGCCTTCCGACCCTTGCACCCGGAACAGGTGCCGTGAAGAAGGCTGGCTCTGGGCCTATGCCCGCGACGACAGCACCTTTGGCGGTAGCGGGCCGCCCATGGTTGCCCACCGCTTCGAGGACAGCCGATCCGGAGAATGCGTTCGCCGACATCTCGGCGGTTACGGCGGCATTCTGCAGGTGGACGGATATGCTGCCTGCAATCAGCTCGTCCGCAAGGATGGATGGAGGCAATGATGGCCCGCGCCTCGCTGGATGTTGGGCCGGCGCTTCTATAAGCTCCACACCGCCGGGGACAGCCAGGTCGCCACCACCACGATCGGATGCATGGCTGATCTGTGGAAGCTCGAGGCCGAAGTGCGCGGCCAACGTACCAAAGCGCGTGCGGCGTCGCGGCCAGGCCATATCCGCTCCCATCGTCACCGGGCTGTTCACCCTCTGGCAGCAGACCCTGCCGCGTATCTCGGGCAAGTCGAAGCTGGCCGAGCCCATCCGCTACGCAATTGCAAGGCGTGAGATCTTCGAGCGCTTCCTGACCGACAGCCTCATCGAACCCGACTCCAACATAGTCGAGCGAGCAATCAGGCCACAGACCATCATCCACAAGAACATCCTCTTCGCCGGATCGGACGGCGACGGCCGGACATGGGCCATCATCGCCACCCTTCTGCAGACGAGCAGGATGAACAATGTCGACCCAGCGGCGTGGCTCACCCAGACCCTTGGGCGCATCGCCAACCAATGGTCAAGCGCCGAAATCGACGCCCTCATGCCTTGGAACCATAGGCCCTGAACGGCCTCAACTCCCCGCTTACCAGAAAGGAATCGGCGAGATCTGATCCAGCACCTACCCGCCAGAAGCCCTCCCCAGATAGATGAGCTGGTATCGCAGCCGCAAAGTGCGATTCCCCGGCACCGGGAACGACTGCGATGCCACAATTGCGGCGCCGAAGGCCCTGGCGGCCGAGTTGGAGGTTGAGGCTTCCGAGAAGTGACGGGCACGGCCTCATTGCTGACCAACCAGTCCAGAATCACTCGCCGACCAAGGTCTGCACAGCACGAGAAATCAATCCCTGGGTGATCAAACGCCGCACACCTCATCCCTGAGGATACTGAACTTTGGCAGGAAACTAACTATTTTATATACAAATCAGACTTGGGAGCCCCTTGGAATTTCCAATTCTATCCGCATAAAATTACATTATATTCCTTTAAAATCATACTACTATTTTTGGTTCTAAGAAAAATTGGCGTGAGTATTGCGAGCACCGCCCACCAGCAAGAACAGCCCGATACCTATACTTGTACAGGTCTATGGAACGGTCTATTGTAGTATTGCCTACTGTGGTGGTTAGGCATCTGTGGCGGTGGTCTCATGATTGCGACCGCCGCCCATTTTTTTACCGTAGCCGGCGCTCCCGCAAACCGGCTTTCGTTTCCCAAAACGGGACCGTACGCACCCCGGAGTCGGCGAGTTGCGCGGGCCCATGCTCTTGCCAATCCAATAACATGTCAGGGGCAGTGTTGAGCGGATTAAGCAAGACAGGCGACTCTGCCCAGCCAAAACGCCCGTCGGCCTCACTCGCCTGCAGACGCATGGCCCAACTTATTCCAGATCGGCAAAGCAGTAATACTGCCGTGCCGATTCGGGCACAAATGGCGAAATATGCACCGGAGTGAACCGGGCCTGCGCCGCCAGAAGTTCAGCACATCTTTCAGCGCGGCCCGACCTAGCCCAGACGCTATAATCATGCCAAGAAACCTTCCTTGTCTGACGCTTGAAGCTGGGTGATCGGCGAAACTGACTTCGCAATGCGGCTTTGTGCGGGGATAAAGGTCTCCGTGCTGCGTGAACGATGCATCAGAACTTTCAAATTTGGCCGAATGTTCGGCGTTGCACTTGAGAGTTCGGTATTCTGATAACATTACAACAAGTTAAATATCAGAAGATCCGTGCCCACCATTCGTAGAACTTTCAAGCGATTCCTTTGGCTGGCTCCGCGGCTATTCAGATTGGCTTGCGGAACCGCGCGGCCGCCGCCCTTGCGGATCATCTGACTGTTCAGGACCCGAGTACCGCCCAATATCAACTGGGCGCTGCTTCCTGCTTTTCGCGCGCGCCTGCAACTTCAGCCAAGCAGAAGAGGCGCATGTCTGCCAAAGACTGGAGGGCTTCCGACACCTCCCTTCCACCATCTGCAACCAAAGCAGAGAACTCTTCTTTCTGTTCGCATATCCGTAATACCGCCTTTGCCTGGTCGTCTTGAAGCAATTTTTTCTGCTTGGGCTGTCCGTATGTCAGCGAGCGCATCATTGGCGATATATGCCACAAACGGCGCTGGCTTGGTGTATCCGCTGGAGCCATTCTTGCCCTCGATCATGCCACAAATATAGGCGTTATCTTGGGATAAGGGGGCATCAATGGTCAGGACATCGGATAACCGCGCCGCAGATCAAACACTGTGGCGGCGGGTCAGCTTTGACAGAGAAAATTTTTCCTGTTCTACTGGACTCCCCTTGGCGGCTGCGGCGGTTGTGGTCGCTGCAACACCATTTGATTTGCTGCCAAAATCCGTGTCGAACACTGCAAAAATTTGTGTCCCGCTACAGCGCATGCTATCAATCATCAGGCTGGCCGAGGCTGGATGCACGGACGCCGAAATTCAGGCGATCACCAACCAGTCTGCGCAGACCGTCTGCCTATTATCGCAAGCGCGGCAATCGAAAGAAGCTGTCACGGGCAGCGATGGAACGGAACGGGGGCAGAACATGACTGTGGGAAACATTTTCCCGAGGCATCAACACTTCCACGCAACCCATTGATTTTATGGTGCCGGTTGCAGGAATCGAACCCGCGACCTTCTGATTACAAATCAGCTGCTCTACCTGCTGAGCTAAACCGGCATCCTGCCTGACGAGATAGCGCCAGACGAGCACGGGTGCAAGCATGCCTGTCTATATCATGTCTTTATAACCCGCGCACCCGCTTCACCTGCCGCTCTACCCTCCACACATGCTCACACCCAAAGCTGCCGAGTCCAGACTATTCGTAACAAACATCACCCGGCGACGTTCCGCAGCAGCAAACGCAGTCCAGCAAAGTCGTGTTCACAACAGCCCTCATGTTTCTGACCAGCAAACATATCGCATGCAAATCCCAATTTTCGGTTAACAAGCTCGGTCGAGCGCCGATTTTCTGATCCATCCCGCCGTCTTATCATCACGTGGGGCTTGCATTTGCAACGCAAACAGACTATCTCGCGCGCACTTCACAGGCGGGGTCGGGCCTCAGGGGGAGACATCCCCTGGCGGTCCACCGGTTGGGGAAACCCTTGATACCCCGCCAAGGCGCAAACCGGAAAGGACTTGGACATGGCGCTGCCCGATTTCTCCATGCGTCAGCTGCTGGAAGCTGGCGTTCACTACGGCCACCAAACTCAGCGGTGGAACCCCCGCATGGCCCCCTATATCTATGGGGACCGTAACGGTATTCACATCATCGACCTGACCCAGACCGTCCCGATGCTGGACGCGGCGCTGCAGGTCGTGCGCGACACCGTTGCCAAAGGCGGCCGGGTTCTCTTTGTCGGGACCAAGCGGCAGGCCCAGAAAGCCGTTGCCGAAGCTGCCGAAAAATCGGCGCAATACTATATGAACCACCGCTGGCTGGGCGGCACCCTGACCAACTGGAAGACCGTCTCGCAGTCGATCCAGCGCCTGAAAGCTCTGGACGAGACGCTGTCCTCGGGCGCCGAAGGCCTGACCAAGAAAGAGCGTCTGCAGATGGAGCGCGAGCAGGCCAAACTGCAAGCCTCGCTGGGTGGCATTCGCGAAATGGGCGGCCTGCCCGATCTGCTGTTCGTCATCGACGTGAACAAGGAAGACCTGGCCATCGCCGAGGCGAAAAAGCTGGGCATCCCGGTCGTTGCCGTTGTCGATACCAACTGCTCGCCCGTTGGCGTGGACTATATCATCCCGGGTAACGACGACGCTTCGCGCGCCATCGCTCTGTACTGCGATCTGGTGAGCCGCGCGGCTCTCGACGGCATGACCGCCCAGATGGGTGCGGCGGGCGTGGACCTTGGCGCTCTGGAGGCCTCGATCGAAGAAGATCTGGCCGGCGAAAGCACCGAGGAAGCTGCCGAAGCCTGATCGGCCCGCCCGGCGGCAGGCCGCCGGAAATCCCCGAAAGGGGTTCACGGAACATTCATCAGGCGGGGATAAGCCCCGCCTGACGCATTGAAAAAGCAAGGAGACACCCCGATGGCTATCACCGCTGCGATGGTGAAAGAGCTGCGCGAAACGACCGGCGCGGGCATGATGGACGCCAAGAAGGCGCTGACCGAAACCAATGGCGACATGGAAGCCGCTGTCGACTGGCTGCGCACCAAAGGCCTGGCCAAAGCCGCCAAAAAATCGGGCCGCGTCGCTGCCGAAGGTCTGGTTGGCGTTGCCGTTCGCGACGGCCGCGGTGTCGCTGTTGAGCTGAACTCGGAAACCGACTTTGTTGCCAAAAACGCCGAGTTCCAGCAACTCGTGCGCGAAATCGCCAACGTCGCTCTGGACACTGCGACCGATGTCGAGGTGTTGAAAGCCACGCATCTGAACGGTCGCCCGGTCGAAGAGGTTCTGACCGATGCCATCGCCCGCATCGGCGAGAACATGACCCTGCGCCGGCTGCACGTTCTGGAAGGCGACACCATCGTGTCCTATGTTCATAACGCTGCTGCCGAAGGCATGGGCAAAATCGGCGTGCTGGTCGCGCTGAAAGGCAACAAGGCCAAGGCGCAGGAAGTCGGCAAACAGATCGCGATGCACATCGCGGCGACCAACCCGGCCTCGCTGTCCGAGGCCGATCTGGACGCCTCGCTGGTCGAGCGTGAAAAGGCCGTCCTGTCCGAGCAAGCTCGCGAATCGGGCAAGCCCGAAGCGGTGATCGAGAAAATGATCGAAGGCCGGATGAAGAAATTCTTTGAGGAAGTGACCCTCCTCGGCCAGAAATTCGTCATCAACCCCGACGTGACCGTTGCTGAAGCCGCTAAAGAGGCCGGACTGGAAGTGACCGGTTTTGCCCGCGTCGTGGTCGGCGAAGGCATCGAGAAGAAAGAAGAGGATTTCGCCGCCGAGGTCGCCAAGACCCGCGCTGGCGCCTGATCCTACCCCTTCGACCCAAAAGGAACGCCGGCCCTTGTGGCCGGCGTTCTTCTATCTCTTAGCCCGCCCCTTCCCCTCTAGTTACCCCGGCTGGGTGCCCGGGTCAGCCGCATGGGCGGCAGGCGAGAGGAAAGGCTCCACGGGTGTAACTGGCCCGGCTCATCATTGCTGGCCTTTGCCTTTTCGTTGCCTTTTGTCATGCAGGGCTCGCGCCGTTCTGAAAATATCTGCCTGCGCCGCATCGCCAGCAGAACTGCCTGAGCAGTTGTTCTTGCACCCAGCGCCTTGCGTGTCAGACGCAAATGCTTTTCGACCGTGGCCGGGGCGACCTCCAGCAAGTCGGCGATTTCTTGTGTGGTCCGCCCGCTCGAGATGCATTCAAGCACCTCGCGTTGGCGCAATGTCAGGACATCCTGGGGTTCTGCATAAGGCAGCGTCGACAAGCGCAGATGGACAAGCCCGGTCAGCGCCTGGATCAGCCTGCCCCGCTGGGTCCAGAGCTGATCCAGCTCATGCTGCGACATCCCCGGCTTTCCGCTGAGAAGAACGCCCCCGCGACGGCGCTTGATCCCATCGCCCAGACCAAGGCCATAACCTGCGACATGGCCATGCCGCGCAAAAAGATCCAGCGCGCGCTCTTCCCGGGGGCTGAGCAAGCCCTCAAGCCGCCGCCGATGGATCCAGTCCCAGCTATCGCAGCCCGGGTTTTCAACCAGCCATAGATACATGGGCATACTGTCAAACAGCCCAAGGTCGACCAGTTCTTCCAGCAAGGACCCGTCATAACTGGACAACAGGACACTGTCGTCGATCATCCGCCGGGACGTGCTGTCGAGGATCCGCGTCCCGTAATACAAGACATTGGGAAAGCCCAGGTCGGTCAAGCGCGCGACATAGTATTCCCAGACGACTTGCGCTGAGCGGGCCTCGAGCATCTCCTCGACATCTTGCAGTATTTCCATCGTGCGATGTTCTTCCTGAAAAGCTTCTCGAACAAATTGCAGCAAGGCGGATGGTTTAAAATAGTATTGCTAAAATCCCGCATTGTTCAATGCATGACGCACAACCGGAAAGATTGACGGCGGGTAAAACCAATGAGTTCAGATTGAACGCGATGCGTATTTCGTTAACCAAACATGAAAACCGCGCCGCGCTACAGGAAGCTCTCATCCTCCGGCTGAAACCTGCGACCAGAGGTTTTCCACAGCAGTTTTGGGGGCTACTGTGCTCCGAAACGATTGAGGAGTTCCAGGCAGATGCAGATCGCGTTTCATTGCGGGGTTCACGGCACAGACCACGACCGCATGATCAAGACACTTTCACAAAACCGTGATTGGCTTTTGCGCAACGGAATCGAACCGGTAACTCCGAACAGGCATCGTGAAGTATTCAGGGATGTCCTGTTCTCGCTGCGTGGTCAGGCGGCGACACCTGAAATGGAACAGGTGATGCTGGATGCTTTGCTTGAATCAGATGAGCCAGAGCGGATCATCTTCAGTACCGCCCATTTTCTAGGCAAGGCGATCCGGGCGCTTTCCCCGCAGGGACTTTATGTATCAGCGGGGGAAAAGATGGTGGCGCTGGCCAATCTGTTCCCCAGTGCCGAGGTCGAATTCTTTATTGCAATCAAGAACCCGGCGACGCTGATTCCCTTTGTCCTGTCGCGGGAACCAGGCAGCACCTACGCAGATCTGATGAATGGAATCGATCCCGAGGCGATGCGTTGGGCTCCGGCCATTCAGCGCATTCAGGCCGAGCTTGGCGGGCGGCGACTGGTCGTCTGGTGCCACGAGGATACGTCGCTGATCTGGCCCGAGGTGGTGCGCTGTATTTCGACCATGCCGGCAGATGTGCCGCTGCGGGCCGGGTTGCAGATCCTGGGCGATATCATGCACGCTGACGGCATCCGGATGGTCAAAGAAGCACTGGCTCAGGAAACCGATCTGACCGTTGAAAGCCGCCGCCGCATCTTTAGCGCCGCGCTTGAAAAACATGCCCTGCCCGATCAGATTCATGTCGAGGTGAGCCTGCCCGGCTGGACGCAAGAGATGGTGGACCGCATCACCGCCGCGTATGATCAGGACATCGCTGAAATCGCGGCCCTGCCCGGTATCGAATTCATCACGCCATAATGAAAAAGGCGCCGGAGATCCGGCGCCCTGCCCTTTGCGCTCAGACCATGCCAAGCGCGGCTTTGTACATTTCCAGGATCGCTTCCTCTTCGGCGATGTCGTCCTTGTCGCGTTTGCGCAGCGCGATCACCTTACGCATCACCTTGGTGTCGTAACCGCGGGCCTTGGCCTCGGCCATCAACTCTTTTTGCTGTTCGGTCACGTCCTTCTTTTCCGCCTCGAGCTGCTCGTACTGCTCGATGAACTGGCGCAGTTCGCCGGCGGCGATGCCATAGGCGTTGTCGTCCTGCATGTTCCGCTCCTTGAGGTTTTGGCGCGGGTCTAGGCGGTCTTGCGGGCGGGTGCAATCGCCGCTACGCCATCGCCGGCAGACGGAGGCGAAAACATGACGATCTGGGACGGGCTGATCTGGAGCGGAACCGCATTGACCGTGGTCGGGCTGATCGCGCTGGCATGGTGTATCATAACCGCCGCACGGGCCAAGGCGCGGATCACGGACGATGCCGAGATGCGGGCCGCCATGCGCAAGGTCGTAGCCGTCAACATGGCGGCGCTTGCCGCCTCGGTTCTGGGACTGATGCTCGTCGTTCTGGGCATCATGCTGGACAGCTAAGATGCGCGCCCTGATCCAGCGCGTGCTTGAAGCCGAGGTAAAGGTCGGGGGCGAAGCCATCGGCCGCATCGGCCATGGACTGTTGGTCCTTGTCTGCGCCATGCGCGGAGATCCGGATGACGCCGCCGAAAAGCTGGCCTCGCGAATTGCCAGGCTGCGCATCTTTCGCGACGAGGCCGGCAAGATGAACCGCTCGGTTCAGGATATCGGAGGCTCGGTTCTGGTCGTCAGCCAGTTCACCCTTGCCGCGGACACCCGCACCGGAAACCGCCCCGGGTTTTCCTCTGCCGAGGTCCCCGAACGGGGCGAGGCGCTGTATCTGCGCTTTGCCGAGGCGTTGCGTACGCTTGGTCTGCCGGTTGAAACAGGCTCATTCGGCGCGGATATGCAGGTGTCGCTGATCAACGACGGTCCGGTGACGATCTGGATGGATTCGGCTGATCGCGCTTGACTTTCGTGGGGCCAGCCCTCATTTGCGAAACGTTGCCGCCCGCTGCCGCGTGAGCAGCCGGCGCCTTATGCGCCAGGTCGGCAACATATCCTCCGGTTTCCCATTCACGCGGGGAGGCTTGCGGGCTTTGCCGTATCGCGCCCGCCCCTCGCAACCTGTCACGCAATCTGCGTGGCCCCTGCCATGCGCGCCGATACGCGGGCGACCTGGCTGAAAGACGTTATGACTAACGAATCCTTCCGTACGAACCGTCCGGGCAACCCCCGTGGCCCGCGCGCCGGCAAACCGCATTTCCGTGGTGGTAAACCCGGTGCCTCTCATCGCCGCCATCAAAGCGAGCCGGAAGAAAAGTTCATCCGCCGCGCCATCCCCGAGATCGACACCCCCTTCACCCGGATGGGGATCGATCCGCGCGTGGCGATCAACCTGTCGGGACTGGGGATCGAAAACCCCTCACCCATTCAGGAAAAATCCATTCCTGCGATCGTCGAGGGTCGCGACCTTTTGGGCCTTGCCCAGACCGGCACCGGCAAGACGGCGGCTTTCGGCCTGCCGATGCTGACCCGGCTGCTGAACATCGGCCGCAAACCCGAACCGCGCACCTGCCGCGCCCTGATCCTTGCGCCCACGCGCGAGCTTGCGACGCAGATTGCCGAGAATATCGACAACTATGCCATCGGCACCCCGATCCGGCAGTACCGCGTCGTGGGCGGCGCCTCGATCAACGTTCAGGTCCAGCGCCTTGAACGCGGCGTCGATGTGCTGATTGCAACGCCGGGCCGCCTGATCGACCTTATCGACCGCGGTGCCATTGACCTGTCGCAGACCAGATATCTGGTGCTGGACGAGGCCGACCAGATGCTGGACATCGGCTTTATCCACGCGCTGCGTCGCATCGCCAAGATGCTGCCGCGCGAACGCCAGACGCTGCTTTTCTCGGCCACCATGCCTAAGCTGATGGAAGAGCTGGCCGACAGCTATCTGACCGATCCCGTGCGCGTTGCCGTGAACCCGCCCGGTCAGGCCGCTGAAAAGATTGAACAGGGCGTGCATTTCGTCAATCAGGGCGACAAGGCGACGCTGCTGGCAGAATATCTGTCAAAGCACCGCGACGAGCTGGCCATTGTCTTTGGCCGCACCAAGCACGGGTCGGAAAAGCTGTCGAAACTGCTTGAGAAATGGGGCTTTAAGGTCGCAGCCATCCACGGCAACAAAAGCCAGGGTCAGCGCGAGCGCGCCTTGGCCAGCTTCCGTGCCGGTGACACCAAGGTTCTGGTGGCGACCGATGTGGCGGCACGCGGCCTCGATATCCCCGAGGTGGCGCATGTCTATAACTATGACCTGCCGAACGTGCCTGAAAACTATGTGCACCGCATCGGCCGCACTGCCCGCGCCGGACGTGACGGGCGCGCCATCGCCTTCTGCTCTCCTGCCGAGATCGGAGAACTGCGGGCCATCGAAAGGGCAATGAAGGCCAAAATCGCCATTGTGGGTGGTGAAGAGCCCTTTGAGGCCGCCAAGATTCGCGAACGGGGCGGCCCGGCCGGACGCCCTCAGGGTGCTGGCGCGGCACGCAAACGTCCCGCGCGTCGGCCCTCGCGCGCGCCGAAAGCCGCTCAACGGGCCTGACCGGCCCCTGGGACAGGCCGCCTGCATATTGTAGCGGCTTGTCCACCCCCTGCCCGCGCGTCTATCTGCGCCCATGGCCAAACTGTATTTCCACTATTCCACCATGAACGCGGGCAAGAGTACGCTTTTGCTGCAAGCGTCCTACAACTACCGCGAACGCGGGATGCAGACGCTGCTTTTGAGCGCGGCGATTGACAACCGCGCCGGTCCGGGCTGCATCGCCAGCCGCATCGGCATCGCCGAAAATGCGTTGAGCTTCACCCCCGAGGCAGATCTGTTTGCGCTGATCCAGACCGAAGGCCGCGACGCCGCCTGCATCTTTGTTGATGAGGCGCAGTTCCTGACCGAGTCACAGGTCTGGCAACTTGCCCGCGTCGCCGACGATCTGGGCCAGCCGGTGATGTGCTACGGCCTGCGGGTGGATTTCCGCGGCCAGCTTTTCCCCGGCTCGGCGGTACTTCTGGCGCTGGCTGACGATCTGCGCGAGGTGCGTACCATCTGCCATTGCGGACGCAAGGCCACCATGGTCGTACGCCACGACGATCAAGGTCGCGTGTTACGTGATGGCGCGCAGGTTCAGATTGGCGGTAATGAAACCTATGTCTCGCTTTGCCGGCGCCATTGGCGCGAAGCGATGGGAGAAAATTGATGAATGCCAGCAATACCGCCCGCGCCTATGGCTGGGTCGCCCGCTTTTTCCACTGGACGGTTGCCGCTCTGATCCTTGCTGCAATCGCCCTGGGACTTTACGCGGGCAGCCTGCCCAAAGGGGGCGAAGCGCAGCTTCAGGCGATATTTCAGACCTATTCCGTCCATAAGACCGTGGGTGTGACGGCCCTGACCCTTGCCGTCCTGCGCATCCTGTGGACGCTGACCCAGAAAAAACCCCACCCGTTGCACCCCGGGCGGAGGCTTGAAGGTTTTGTCGCCGAGACCGTGCACTGGGGGTTGTGGATCGGCATGATCATTATGCCGATCTCTGGCTGGCTGCTGCATTCGGCGGCGCCGGGCGGCTTTGCCCGCATCCTTTGGCCATTTGGGCAGCGCCTGCCCATGGTTCCCGAGGACGCCGCACTGGCCGAACGTTTTGCCGCCTTTCACAAGCTGGGCTGGCTGCTGCTGGGCGGGCTGATCCTGCTGCACATCCTTGGGGCGCTAAAGCATGTCATCATTGACCGCGACGGCACGCTAAGCCGCATGGCCGGCAACCCCGAGCGCGCGCCAGAACCTCCGACAGCGACTTCAGGCGTGCTGCCGCATCTTCTTGCGGCGCTGGCGGGGATCGCAATCTGGGCTGGCGCGGCGCTGACAATAACAGCAGCCCCCACCAAAGATGGGGGAAACATTCCTGCCAGCGCTCCGCAGGCGGCCGCAACCTCGGGCTGGGCGGTACAACAGGGAACGCTGAACATTGAGGCTACACAAGCCGGCAGCACAGTTTCGGGCCGGTTCGACCAGTGGCAGGCCGTGATTGACTATGACCCTGAAAGCCAGACCGGCCGGGTGGTGGTCAATGTCGATATCGCCTCGCTCACGCTCGGTGCGGTCAGCGATACGGCCAAAGGGCCGGACTTTCTGAACGCCGCCGCCCATCCGAACGCGGTTTTCGAGGCCGATATCCTGCCCGCCACCTCCGCAGGTCCTTCCCATATCGCCCGCGGCCGGTTGACCATCGCCGGGCACGCAGTGGAAACCGACCTGCCCTTTGAACTGACGGTCAACGGCGATGAGGCGCAGGCCAAGGGCAGCCTGCAAGTCGATCGCCGCGATTTCGGCATCGGCACCAGCTATGGCGACGAAAGCACCGTGGGATTTGGTGTCAACATCTCATTCGATCTGACCGCAAAACGCCAATAGGCATGAAAAAGGCCGCCCAACCGGGCGGCCTTTCTGAAATCGCAAAACTCGCAGCCGGACTTAGCCGACCAGTTCGAGACCCGAGAAGAAGAAGGCGATTTCTTCTTTTGCGGTTTCCGGCGCGTCCGAACCGTGGACCGAGTTCTCACCCACCGACAGGGCGAACTCTTTACGGATGGTGCCTTCGTCGGCGTTGGCCGGGTTGGTCGCACCCATCACTTCGCGGTTTTTGGCGATGGCGTTTTCGCCCTCAAGCACCTGCACCACGACCGGGCCCGAGGCCATGAACTCGACCAGTTCGCCATAGAAGGGGCGCTCCTTGTGGACGATGTAGAACTGGCCGGCCTGTTCGGGCGACAGTTTGATGCGCTTCTGCGCGACGATGCGCAGACCTGCGTCTTCGAACTTGGCGTTGATCTTGCCGGTCAGGTTACGTTTGGTGGCGTCGGGTTTGATGATCGAAAGCGTGCGTTCGATGGCCATGTTGGTCGTCCCTTTATCTTGTTCCGGCCGCTATGGCCCGGAAATCCGCGCCCCGTTACCATGGCAGGCGGCGCTTGAAAAGCCGGGGGCGGCATTGACGCGGACGGCGGCTTGCGCCATGCGAGGCCTTATGCTGCGTATTGATGACATCTCGTTTTCCATCGCCGGACGACCGCTCTTTGAGCACGCATCGGCCACTATCCCCGATGGGCACAAGGTCGGCCTTGTCGGCCCGAACGGCGCTGGCAAGACGACGCTGTTCCGGCTGATCAGGGGCGAGCTGTCGCTGGACGGCGGTGCCATCACCCTGCCACCCCGCGCCCGTGTCGGAGGTGTCGCGCAAGAGGCACCGGGGACCGCAACTTCGGTTCTTGATACCGTCCTTGCCGCCGATACCGAACGCGCCCGGCTGATGGCCGAGGCCGAAAGCGCGACCGACCCTCATCGCATCGCCGAAATCCAGACCCGGCTGGCCGATATCGACGCCTGGTCAGCCGAGGCCCGCGCCTCGACCATCCTGCGCGGCCTTGGCTTTTCAACCGAGGATCAGGCGCGGCCGACCAGCGACTATTCCGGCGGCTGGCGGATGCGTGTCGCGCTGGCGGGCGTGCTGTTTTCGCAACCGGATCTGCTGCTGCTCGACGAACCGACCAACTATCTGGACCTGGAAGGTGCGCTATGGCTGGAAAGCTATCTCGCGCGCTACCCCCATACGGTCATCGTCATCAGCCACGACCGCGACCTGTTAAACCGTGCCGTCGGCCATATCCTGCATCTCGAAGATCGCAAGCTGGTGCTATATTCCGGCGGCTATGATGTCTTTGCCCGCACCCGGGCCGAAAAGCGCGCATTGCAGGCCGCCGAGGCCAAGAAGCAGGAGGCCCGTCGCGCCCATCTGCAAAGCTTTGTCGATCGCTTCCGCGCCAAGGCCACCAAGGCCCGTCAGGCACAGGCCCGCATCAAGATGCTTGAGCGGATGGAGCCGATCACCGCCCCGGAAGAGGCAAAATTCCACCGCTTCAGCTTTCCGCAGCCTGACCAGTTGCAGCCCCCGATCATCTCTCTCGACGGGGTTTCGGTCGGCTATGACGGGCGCGCGGTGCTGCGCCGTCTGAACCTGCGTATTGATCAGGACGACCGCATCGCGCTGCTTGGCCGAAACGGCCAGGGGAAATCGACGCTGTCAAAACTGCTCGCCGAGCGGCTTGAGCCGATGGAGGGGCGGATCGCCCGTTCGGGCAAGCTGCGCATCGGCTATTTCGCCCAGCATCAGGTCGATGAGCTGGAGCTGGACGAGACCCCGCTTGACCATGTCCGTCGGCTGCGCCCGGATGAGGCACCGGCAAAACTGCGTGCGCGGCTTGCAGGCTTTGGTCTGATGGAGGCGCAGGCCGAAACCCGCGTCGGCCAGCTCTCTGGCGGACAAAAGGCGCGGCTGTCCCTGTTGCTTGCCACCATCGACGCGCCGCATCTGCTGATTCTCGACGAGCCGACGAACCATCTGGATATCGAAAGCCGCGAAGCACTGACCGAGGCGCTGAACGATTATACCGGCGCGGTCGTGCTGGTCAGCCATGATATGCATCTGCTTAATCTGGTCGCCGACCGGTTGTGGCTGGTCGGTCAGGGCGGCGTCAGCCCGTGGCAGGGCGATCTGGACGATTACCGCAAGATGCTGATTTCCGGCGACGAAAAGCCCGAGGGCAAATCGGCCGCCAGACCAGCACCCAAACGCCCCTCGCGCGAAAAGATCCTTGAGCTGCGCGCCGAGGCCCGCCGTGCCGAAGAGCGGGTGGAAAAGCTGACCGCGATGCTGGAAAAGCTGGATGCGATCATGGCCGATCCCGCCACCTATGACGATGCCCAAAAGGCCGAGACCTGGGGCCGCAAACATGCCGAGGCAACCGAGGCCATGCAGCGCGCCGAATCGCTGTGGATGGAGGCGCTGGAACGTCTGGAAGCAGCCGAGCGGTCCTAAGCGCAACAGTGCCGGATTAATGTGGCACCCGCCGCCAGAGTCTGCTTGCCCGGTCCCGTGTTTCGACGCAGGGTCCGGCCAGTTCTACGAGGATTCGTCATGTACCGGATTGCTTCGCTCGCGCTTCTTGCCGCCACTGCCCTGACCTCGCCCGCCGCGGCACAATCGCTGGGATTGGGGCAAGGGCTGTCGTTCGATGCCGGTCTGGGCGTGAAATACAGCCCCGAATTCATGGGCTCGGACAATCTTGACGCCTCGCCCTGGCTGATCCTGCGCAATGCCGACAGTGATGGCGACCGGGAGGACGGGGTCTCGATCTCACCGTCGTTGAACTATGTCGGCAAGCGCGACGCCAGTGACTATGACGATCTGCGCGGCATGGACGATATCGGCCATGCCGGTGAAATCGGCGTGAAACTGTCCTGGCGCGCGGGCGAGTTCACCAGCTATGGCGCGATCCGCAAAGGTTTCGGTGGCCACCACGGGGTGGTTGGCGAACTCGGGACGAAATATCGTATCAAGGCCAGCGACAAGCTGACGCTTTGGACCGGGGCTGAGCTTGGGCTTGGCAACAGCGAATTTACCTCGACCTATTTCGGCGTGACTGCGGCCGAATCGGCCTCCAGCGGCAAAACCGTCTATGACCCGGATGGCGGCGCCTATATCGCCCGCGTCAGCCTTGAGGCGCGTTACGAGTTCATGCCCGATACGGCTGTCATGGGCAGGCTGAGCTATGGCCGTCTGCTTGGCGATGCAGGCGATTCCCCTCTGGTCGAGACGCGCAGCCAGCCCTCGGTCAGCATCGGCGTCGCGCGGCGGCTGAATTTCCGGTTCTGAGCGGCTCTGGACCATGGTTGGCGTAAGTCTTATATAATTGCCAAGATTTTACAGGACGCGCCACATGAGCATCGAAAACCTCAAGGAAGGCGATCCGCTGATCGCGCCGTCTACGACCGGACACCCGCTATATGACAGCGTGGTCGAGGCATGCAGGACGGTCTATGACCCTGAAATTCCGGTCAATATCTTTGACCTTGGCCTGATCTATACCATCCAGATCAGCGACGACAATGTCGTGCGCATTGTCATGACCCTGACCGCCCCCGGCTGTCCCGTGGCGGGCGAGATGCCCGGCTGGGTCGCCGATGCGATCGAGGCCCTGCCCGGCGTCAAACAGGTCGATGTCGAGATGACCTTCCAGCCGCAATGGGGCATGGACATGATGTCCGAAGAAGCCCGTCTGGAGCTTGGTTTCATTTGACCGCGCGCGAGGACATGCTGGCCGGCCGGCCCTATAATCCGGGGGACGGCGAGTTGGTGGCGATGCGCAAGGCCGCACAGGGGCTGATGCGCGACTATAACGCCACGATCATAGGCGACAAAACCCGTGCCCGGACGCTGACGCAGCTTCTGGGCACCTGGAACGGGGCGGTAATCCGCACGCCCTTCCACGTCGATTACGGAAAACACATCCATTTCGGGCCGGATTGCTTTGTCAATTACGGCTGTTTTTTCATGGATATCTGCGAAATCCGCATCGGCGCCCGCTGCCAGTTCGGGACCGGAGTACAGCTGCTGACCGAGGATCGGCCGCGCGACCGCCAACGCCGTGCGACCGGAATGGAATGGGGCAAGCCCATTACCATCGGCGATGACGTCTGGGTCGGTGGCGGGGCGATCATTCTGCCTGGCATCACCGTTGGCGACGGAGCCATCGTCGGCGCGGGCGCTGTTGTGACCCATGATGTCGCACCGGGCGCGACGGTGGTCGGCAACCCTGCCCGACCTTTGCCACCCAAAGCCTGAAGAGCTGGCTTTAAAAAAACATCCGATGCTGACCGCGACTGACCAAATGCAGTGCGCCCTGCAACACCGGCATTTCGGCCAGTCGCGCCAGCGGCAGACCCATCGCCACCAGCCGCAGCATCCGCAAGGTAATGCCATGGGTGACAATCATCGCCGGGCCGGGCAGATCGCTTAGGAAAGCCCGCACACGCGCCTCTAACCCCGAAAAATGCTCGCCACCCGGCGCGCGATCGTACCAGTCAAGCCCACCGCGCCCGCAGATATCCGGGTGTTCGGCGCAAAGCTTGCTCCACGTCAGGCCAGTGAATGCGCCGATGTCGATTTCCAGCAATCTGCTGTCGCTGATAAAGTCCTGATCGCCAAAGACGATCCGTGCAGTTTGCTGCGCGCGCCCGGCGGGGCTGGCATAACGCGCCATGCCGCGCAGCGGGCTGACCAGCCACGCCTGCCGGCGGGCCTGCGCCTCTCCCAGTTTGGTCAGGGGCGAATCAAGATGACCCTGCATCCGCCCCTCAGCGTTCCAGACCGTCTGACCATGACGCATCAGGTAAAGGTCTGGCCAGTCCGGCATCAGACCCATTTCGCCAGGGGCGGCAGGCTCATCAGCACCGCTTCGGGATCGTGGCCGGTCGCAAGACCGAATTTGGTCCCGCGGTCATAAACGAGATTGTATTCCGCATACAGGCCGCGATGGATCAGCTGCGCATCCTTTTCAGCCTCGCCCCAGCTTTGGCCCATGCGCTTTTCCGCCAGCGGCAGGAAGGCGGGCAAAAAAGCCTCGCCCACTGCTTTGGTAAAGGCAAAATCAGCCTGCCAGTCGCCGCTGTTCAGATCATCATAAAAGATGCCGCCAACGCCCCGTGCCCGACCGCGATGCGGGACAAAGAAATACTCATCCGCCCATGCCTTGAAACGGTCATAGTAGTCCGCCCCATGGGCCGCACAGGCGGCGCGTAACCTACCATGGAAATGCGCCGTATCCTCAGCATATTCCAGACAGGGATTCAAATCGGCACCGCCGCCGAACCACCACGCCCCGGGTGTCCAGAACATGCGCGTATTCATATGCACCGCGGGCGCATGGGGGTTCTGCATATGCGCCACCAGACTGATGCCCGAGGCCCAGAAGCGGGGATCGTCCTCGATCCCCGGCACACCCCGCGCAGCCATGGCCTGCTGGGCCGGCAACGACAACTCACCATGCACAGCGGACCAGTTGACGCCGACCTTTTCAAAGACGCGACCGCCGCGCATGACCGACATCAGCCCGCCGCCGCCACCCTCGCCACGCCGGGTTTCCCGGGCCTCGAACCGGCCAGGCGAAGAGGTGCCGGGCCCCCGGTCCTCAAGCCCTTCAAAGGCGGCGACGATGCGGTCGCGCAACTCACGGAACCAGACCGCAGCCTGTTGTCGCTGATCCTGCATTTCCATGGGCGCGCCTCCGCATTCGTGAATTGCCCCGCCCCGGCGGCGGGCTTATGCTTTCGCTGCAAACAACTAGAGCGCACGGCCATGACCCGCAACATCCTGCTTGCCCTGATGCCCGTCCTGATGGTAGCGGCCTGCGGCACACCGCAAGAACAGTGCATCAGCCGCAATACCCGCGAGTATCGCACCGTCTCGAATCTGCTGACCGAGGTCGAGGGCAATCTGGCACGCGGTTATGCCTGGCAGGAACGCACGGTGACCCGCACCGAATGGGACGAATGCCGCCATGTCTGGATCGACAAAGATGGCAATCGCCGTCTGGGCTATCGCCCCTGTCTGCGCGATGTTGTGGATACCGAACGTTATCGGGTCCCCATCGACCCCGCATCCGAGACGCGCAAGCGCGACAACCTGTTGCAGCGCAAGCAGGCGCTGATGCCCTCGGCCCGCGCTGCGGTCGATGCCTGCAAAGCCGCTTACCCCGAGGAAAAGAAGTCTTAATAGACTCCCGGCGCCAGCGGATCGCCCAGACTGCGACCACCATCGACGCGCAGGATCTGGCCGGTGACAAAGCTGGAGGCCTCGCTCGCCAGAAAGGTCACCGTCGCGGCCAGCTCATCTGCTCCGGCGATCCGGCCCAGAGGCGTGGCGGCAATCATACGGTCGCGCAGACCGGGATCTTCGCGCAGCTTTAGCTGTACGTTGTTCGACATGATGCTGGCAAAGGCGACGCCATTCACGCGAATCCGCTTGGGCGCGAGCGCCGAGGCGAGCGAACGCGTCGCCTGTGCCTGTGCCGCGCTGGCAATCGAATAGGCCAGCATCTGCGGCTGCGGCCAGTCGGCCGCCAGTGAGGTCAGATTGACGATCGCGCCATGCTGCAACACGTCGTCATCTGCGTCCTCGGCCTGCGCCATCATGCGCTTTGCGACCATCTGCGACAGGCGCAGCCCCGAAATCATGTTCTGGCGCAACATGTCGGCCAGCTGCTCTTCGTTCACCGTCAGCGGGTCGCAGCCCTGTACCATGCGATGCGCGTTAACGAGGATATCCACCCGGTCAAATGCGTCGATGGTGGCCGAGACCAGATTGGCAAGCGTCAGTTTTTGGCCCAGGTCCCCGGCAAAGGCGCGAACCGGGCCTTCACCCTCGGCCTGTTCGCCAAGTTCGCTCATCAGCGCGGCCTCGTCGCTGTCGGCGAACATGACATTGGCCCCCACTTCCTCGAAATGGCGGGCGATGGCCAGACCGATGCCCCGCGCAGCGCCGGTGACGATCGCGGTCTTGCCCTGAATGGACACGTTCATCTTTTCCTGCCTTTCGGTTGGGGGCGCTTGCTGCCCGGGCGGCGCGCGCCCGTCGCAGTCAGTATCTTGAACCGGGAATCGCCCCCGAGTTCCGAAACATCAGCAAAGCATTCCCTCAGCACCTGCTCATAGGGCAGATGGCGGTTCGCAACCATCCACAACCGCCCCGCCCCGGTCAAAAGCCCCGCCGCAGCGCGGATGAAGCCAGCGCCAAGCTTGGGATCGGCGGCGCGCCCTTCGTGGAAGGGAGGGTTCATGATCACCCCGTTCACCGGTTCGGGCAGGCGGAAATCCAGCGCATCGGCCCAGTGAAACTGTGCCCGCGGATCACAGACATTGCGACGCGCGCAAGCCAGCGCCGTGGCATCCGCCTCGACCAGATGCAGCACCTCGACGCCGGGATGGGTAAGGATGCCGGCGGCAAGCCAGCCCCAACCCGCGCCAAGATCGACGATGCGGGTCGGCAATTTTTCAGGCAGATGAGCTAAAAGCGCCTGAGAGGCAGGATCGGGACCGTCGGCCGAAAAGACCCCGGGCCGCGTGACCATACCGGGTGCGGCCTCGTGATCGGCCGCCGCCCACCCGTCGGGCAGCCAGCCCGGGGCGGGTAAGATCACGCGAAATATCTTGCCATGCGCACGCGAATGCACCTCATCGACAGGAACAAGGCCGCGCATCTCTTTCATCACAGCGTCGATACCGTCTGTTTTTTGTCCGTCGATCCACAGCGAGGCACCGGGCGCCAGCCATGAGACCGCCTCGGCAATACGCGCCCGCGCCTCGGCCCGGGCCCGGGGCAGAAAGACGACCGCCCCGTCGAAATCGCCCGAAGCTTCGGTCACGACCTCATACCCCTGCGCCACAAGCGCGCGATGATCCGGGTAAAAACCCTGCACGATCTGCAGGCGATCCGGTTCAAACGGCGCAAGATCCGTCGCAGCCCCGGCGCCAATCAGCAATAAACGTCCCTCAGGTGGCGTGCCACCAAATGCGAGTTCCAGCCTCGATCCAGCCAAATTTCTACTCTTTTTCCATAGTGCATTGCAGCGGATGCTGCTGGCGGCGGGCCAGTTCCATGACCTGCGCCACCTTGGTTTCGGCAATCTCGTGCGAGAATACGCCGACGACGGCCACCCCCTTGCGATGGACCGTCAGCATGATCTCGATCGCCTGAGCATGGCTCATGTTGAAAAGCCGCTCCAGCACATGAACGACGAATTCCATCGGTGTGAAATCGTCGTTCAACAGCAGCACCTTGTACATCGGAGGCCGTTGCGTGCGGGGGCGGGTCTTAACCCCCAGCTCGACCTCTTCGCGGTCCCCGGGTCGATTGGTCATATGCGGATTGGTCACGACGCTTGCAAAAGAATTACGGATGGTTGTGCCACTGAATATAAAGGCTTTGCCTCGGCTTGATAAGCCCCGCCGCCCAAAGGGCTGCACAAAGGTTGAGCGGGGTTCGGCATATTGCGCCATAAGGTCGCAAACTTGCAGTTTCCGAACCCGGCAAGCCATGCTATTATCATTTCATTAACGAAGGGTCTGCATAATGAACGGACCCTCAGAGGCAGAAGAGACCGGGATAGTGAGCAGATTCGCCAGAAACGTCCGCTTGGGACTTATGATCCTATTCGCATGGGCGCTCCCCATGGCGGTAGCCGGAGCCCCATTCGCGGCCTTCGTCATGGATGCAAGGTCCGGGCAAGAGATTTACGCGCAGAACGCTGATACGCGGCTGCACCCGGCCTCGCTGACCAAGATGATGACGCTGTATCTGGCTTTTGCCGCGATTGAACGCGGGCAGGTGCGTCTGGACAGTAAGTTCCTGGTGTCGAGCCACGCCGCTTCGCAACCGCCATCCCGTCTGGGGCTGAAGCCCGGTCAACGTATTGAGTTGCGTTACCTGATCCGCGCCGCGGCAGTGAAATCAGCCAATGACGCTGCCACGGTGATCGGCGAAGGTCTCGCTGGATCGGAAGAGAAATTCGCCCGCCAGATGACCCAGACCGCCCGCGCCCTGGGCATGCGCAATACCAATTTCCGCAATGCCAATGGCCTTACGGCCGAGGGGCATTATTCGACCGCCCGCGACATGACCATTCTTGGCCGGCGGCTGTTCTATGACTTCCCGCAATATTATTCGATCTTCTCGCGCCGTTCGGCGGATGCGGGGATTGCCACCGTTTCAAGCACGAACCGGCGCTTTCTTGACGGTTATGAAGGCGCGGACGGCATCAAAACGGGATATACCCGGGCAGCAGGCTTCAACCTGACCGCTTCGGCAAAACGTGGCTCCAAACGGCTGGTTGCCACCGTTCTGGGCGGCACCTCGACCGCACATCGCAATGCGGTGATGGCGCAATTGCTCGACGCCGGTTTCGGAAAGGCCCCAACCCGTGTGCGTGAGGTCAGGCCCGCGCCGCCAGAGTTCGTCGCCGAGAAAAAGGTGCGCCGCACCGTGCAGGTCGCACGGGTCGAGCCGCGCCAGGCGCAGGCCAGCGCCTCTCTCTCGGTTTCGGACCGTCCGGTCGCACGGGCCTCAACCGTAGCCGTGGTTACTCCGGCAGCCATCTCTGCCGCCGTCTCACGCGCGCAAGCAGCGGCTCCGACCCCAGCGCCCAGCACTGGCAGCACACTTCGCGCCAGCGCACGACCGGCGCGCAAGCCCGGCACCGGAGCGGTGGCAAACGCCGCTGTCGATCCCGAGGTCCTTGCCCGCGCGGCACGTCCCGAAGCGCGACCGGAGGAAGGCGATGCACAGGAACCCATCAGTGAACCGATCGAGGCCAACCGCCCCGTTCGTGCGCCGCGTGACGGTCAATCGGCAAGCCTGATGCCTGCCGAACAGCCTGCGGGCTCTCCTTCTCTGTTCGTACAGACATCTGAGCCGCAACCAGAAAGCATTGCGCTGCTGGAGACCCCGGCCCCCGCTCAGCGGTCGGAGACCATTATCCTAGCCTCGCTGGAACCCGAAGAGGATAATGCCCCGCAAGCGACCGAAATCGTATCGCGCAGCGGCAATTCCGAGGGAAAGCGGTGGGGGATCTCGCTTGGCCTGTTCCGCTCGCAGGGTGAGGCCGAGCAGACCTTGCTGCGTACGGCCTTGCAGGAAAACAGCTCGCTTGGCAGCGCGTTGAGCCGCGTCGCCAGTACCAAACGCGGCTTTGAGGCGAATTTTGTTGGCATGACAAAAGACACCGCAGAACTGGCCTGTGGCCGCCTTGCCGCTCGCCAACAAGACTGCCGCATCATCGGCCCGTGATTCGACCGCTTCTCTGCGCCAGTTCTGTTTGAAGCTGGCGCAGAAATCCGGCAGGCTTGATTGACTTGCCCGCAAAAAATCCCGGCTCATCCAAGCTTTCCCAGAAACACCCTCCCGAAGTCAGGGAGTGCATTCGAGTCGATGGAAGCAGGCTGATTGCTTCGCTAAAACCTTTAGGGCTCTCAGCGATGAACCTCGGTCGCAGTCTATAGCGGGCCCGGCCGACGCTCTTCGGAAAGCATGACGTTCGCCTCGACCTGCCCCACTCCGGGCAGGGTCATGATGCGGCGACGCAGGATCCGTTCAAAATCCGCAATGTCGCGGGCGCGGATACGTAGCCGGTAATCGAACTGACCCAGAACATGCTGCACGACCTGCACCTCGGGGATCGCCATCACCGCACGTTCAAAGTCCTCAAGGCTCACGCGGCCTTTGACCGCCAACCGGATACCCAAAAAAACAGTCACCCCAAAACCCAACGCAGCTTCATTCACGACGATGCGACGGCCAGCAATCACCCCTGTCTCGGTCAGGCGGCGAATGCGGCGCCAGGTCGCCGGTTGGGTTAAACCAAGCATCCGGCCAATCTCTGCCGCGCCCCGCGTTGCGTCCTCGCCCAAAAGCCGCAGGATGGCGAGGTCAGTCGCATCAGGCTGGACGCTCACAACGGCAACTCCTGCACGTCCTTGATGGTCGAAACGAGCATCAGCGCGTCACTATCCGCCACATGCGGCAAAGTCAGGATGCTTTCCCGATAAAGCTGCTGCCAATGCGCCATATCGCGCGCAATGACCGACAGCCGCAGATCCACCGAGCCCAGAAAGGTCTGAATCTCGGTCACTTCAGGCACTTGCCGGGCGGCAGCGATGAATTCGTCGAAAGCGCGCGGATGGGTCTTATCAAGGGTAAAGCGCAGACTGACCTGCACCTCGTACCCAAGCTTACGCCAGTCTATCTTTGCCTCAACAGCCCTGATCACGCCATTTTCACGCATCCGCTCCAGCCGCCGCCACAGGCTGACCGGCGTCACGCCTGCCCGCTCGGCAAGTTCCGCATTCGCAATCCCGGGATCGGCCAAAAGCTGGCGCAAAATACGGCGATCAGTGACATCAGGCATGATTATTTCACCTTTGGCACAAGTATGGCATGGTTTTCTCTGTGTAGCCAGAGAAACCGCAAAGATTGCACGGAACCAAATCCTGATCGCTGCTAGAACACCGGCATCAATAGCCAGGAGATTCCGATGCGTGTCTATTACGATCGCGATTGCGACGTGAACCTGATCAAGGACAAAAAAATCGCCATGCTGGGTTACGGCAGCCAGGGCCACGCCCATGCGCTGAACCTGCGTGATTCGGGCGCGAAAAACGTTGTTGTCGCGCTGCGCGAAGGCTCGGCCTCGGCCAAGAAAGCCGAAGCCGAAGGACTGAAGGTCATGGGCATCGCCGAGGCCGCTGCCTGGGCCGACCTGATCATGTTCACCATGCCCGATGAGCTTCAGGCCGAAACCTATCGCAAATATGTCCATGACAACCTGCGCGAAGGTGTAGCCATCGCCTTTGCTCACGGCCTGAACGTGCATTTCGGGCTGATCGAGCCCAAGAAAGGCGTCGATGTCATCATGATGGCGCCGAAAGGCCCGGGTCACACCGTGCGCGGCGAATACGTCAAAGGCGGCGGCGTGCCCTGCCTTGTTGCCGTACACCAGGACGCAACCGGCAAGGCCATGGATCTGGCGCTGAGCTATTGCTCGGCCATCGGCGGCGGCCGCTCAGGCATCATCGAGACGAACTTCCGTCAGGAATGCGAGACCGACCTGTTCGGCGAACAGGCCGTTCTGTGTGGCGGCCTTGTCGAGCTGATCCGGATGGGCTTTGAGACCCTGGTCGAAGCTGGCTATGAACCCGAAATGGCCTATTTCGAGTGCCTGCACGAGGTAAAGCTGATCGTGGATCTGATCTACGAAGGCGGCATCGCGAACATGAACTACTCGATCTCGAACACCGCCGAATATGGCGAGTATGTCAGCGGCCCGCGCATCCTGCCCTATGAGGAAACCAAGCGCCGCATGAAAGAGGTCCTGACCGACATCCAGACTGGCAAATTCGTGCGCGACTTCATGCAGGAAAATGCTGTCGGCCAGCCCTTCTTCAAGGCGACCCGCCGCATCAACGACGAGCACCAGATCGAGAAGGTTGGTGAAAAGCTGCGCGCCATGATGCCCTGGATCTCGAAGGGCAAGATGGTCGACAAAGAGCGCAACTGACACGCCACAGGAAAGCCCCGCAAAAGCGGGGCTTTTTTTGTTTCAATGGTGCGAAGGATCAGGCGATCTTCTGGGCCGCTTCCAGCCGCTCAACCGCGCGGCGTTCGCCGGTGGTGTAGATACCCGCTTTCAGCAGGCGCACCAACTGGGTGATAAGGACCGGATCGGTGCTTTGCAGCGCGCTGATCTGGCTGTCCGAAAGCAGCGCCACATACTCAAGCGCCACATCGTCATTGTCGGTGAAATGGGCTTTCTCCAGGCGATCAAAGATCGCACGAAGGCGGCGCGTATTGGTACCAAGGCTCACGCAATATTTCGCAAGCCCCTTTTCATCCATATTAACCGTCATCCCCCAGCCGCCAGTGCGGAAGCGATTGACGACGAATTCCCCGTCCTGTTTGACGTATTCAAGAAAGCCATGCGCAACCTTGAAACCGACTTTCGAGCTGGACCAGTCCATGCGCAGATCAAGGAAGCTCACAGGATCAAAGGTATAAGCCTGGTTGGTTCTGTTCAGGCCAGCGGGCCAGCCGCGGGCGGGCGAACCGTAGCTGTGCACCTCAAGCCCGCGGACTGCGCCCGCGCCTCTGGCAAGCGTCACCCCCGCCAGAGCATTTGAGGTCACAAGGTTGCCCTGACTGTGACAGTAGATCGGCGTCCCAAGCATTCCGCCCGGAGTTCCGACCAGCAGCGCAAACAGCGATTGCGCCGCGGCATTTGAGCTGAGCAGTTCGTAAATCAGATCCTCTTTCGTGGCGGTCGGGCGGGTCTTGCGCATAGACTGCCAGACGCTATCAAAGAATTTGATCCAGTCTGTATTGTGACTGACGTTGCTGGTTTGCAGACCGGTCATCTGCGCCTTGTCCGTGACACACTGGTAAAGGTCGCGCCAGAAACCGTCTTTCTTGTTGTAAACACCGATTACCGGACAGACGAGCATCAACGACAACGCTTCGGCGCTGGCCTTGTGGTCCATCCCCGTATTCAGCATTCCGTTAACGAAAATGACCGATTTTGCGGGGTTAAACCAGGATTTCCCCCGCACCTCGGGCGAGACAAAGCGTGTCACTGCTCCGTCAGCATTGGGGACGACACCCTGGGCAATGGTTGGAAACAGCATCAATCACTCCTGCACTAAATCGTCTGTGGCATCTGACACGGCATGGCGTTGTTTGTGAAGACTTATTCTTCCACTACCTCAAGCACGCCGGGGATGACGCGCAGCGCCTGACGTGCGGGGGTGGTCAGGGGCGCATCCTCGGTGATTTCGATATCGACAAGATCTGCGCCGTCTTTTAGCCGCAGCGTGATCGGGCCACGGGCGCGGGGCGGCGCGTTGACCTCGGCCTGGATGCGGGCCAGTGCTTCGGCGATACCGGGAACCGCCTCGATCCCCGCAATCTCGACCGCCAGGCGGTTGGCACCGGCATCCGCGACAGCCTGCTCCAGCGGCATGACCGAGCGGGCAAGCAGCTTGACCTGATCCCCCGAAGGCTCGACCTGCACTTGCAGGACGACGTTCTCGCCCGGCTCCAGATGCTGGCGATGGGCATCAAGTGTGTCGGAAAAGACCGTGATCTCATAAAGGCCGGTAGGATCAGACAGGCCGACAAAGGCAAAACGGGTACCGCGCGCCGACTTTTTTTCCTGCCGATGGGCCACAGTCCCCGCAAGCTGGGCAACCAGCGCACCATCCTGCGCAGCCTGCGTGACCTCTGCCAGTGTCTGCACCCCTTTGCGGCGCAGGGCTGGCAGGTAGTCATCCAGCGGATGGCCCGACAGGTAGAAACCCACGGCCGCATGTTCCTCGGCCAGTTTTTCGGCAGGCATCCATACAGATGCGGCAACGGGACGAGGAGGCGGCAGATCCTCTCCGCCACCGAAAAGCGACGACTGGCTTGAACATGCCGCCTCCTGCACCGCAGAGGACCAGGCGACGAGACCATCGAGCGACCTCAGAACCCGCGCCCGGTTCGGGTCAAGCGCATCAAAGGCCCCTGCCCGGGCCAGCATCTCAAGCGGGCGTTTGCCGACGCGGCGCATGTCCACGCGGCGGGCAAAATCGTGCATATCGGCAAAGGGCCGGTCGCCGCGCGCCTGCACGATCAGGTTCATCGCCTCGACCCCGACACCTTTCAACGCGCCAAGCGCATAAACGATCTTGCCATCCCGCACACTGAAGGTCGCGGCCGAGCGGTTCACGCAGGGCGGGACCGTCTCGATCCCCATGCGGTCGGCTTCGCGCTTGTAAACGGCCAGCTTGTCGGTCAGGTGGATATCGCAGTTCATCACCGCGGCCATGAATTCAACCGGGTGATTGGCCTTGAGCCATGCGGTCTGATAGCTGACTACGGCATAGGCGGCAGCGTGCGATTTATTGAAGCCGTAATTCGCGAATTTCTCAAGAAGATCAAAGACCTCCCCAGCCTTCTTCGCGTCGATTCCCTGTGCTTTGCAGCCCTCGACGAACTTGGGCCGTTCCTTCGCCATTTCTTCGGCGATCTTCTTGCCCATGGCACGGCGCAAGAGATCGGCGCCGCCAAGGCTATAGCCCGCCATGACCTGCGCAATCTGCATCACCTGTTCCTGATAGACGATGATGCCCTGCGTCTCGGCAAGGATGTGGTCGATCGAGGGATGGATCGATTCAAGCGGCCTCAGCCCGTTCTTGACCTCGCAATAGGTAGGGATGTTTTCCATCGGGCCGGGGCGATAGAGCGCAACCAGAGCGACGATATCCTCGATGCAGGTTGGCTTCATGCGCCGCAGCGCATCCATCATGCCCGAGCTTTCGACCTGGAACACCGCCACCGTCCGGGCCGAGGCAAACAGATCATAGGTCGCCTTATCGTCCAGCGGGATGGCGTTGATGCGATTCTCGGCCCCCGTTGCGGGCTGGTAAAGTTCGCGCCCATCGGCGGCGACATGCAGGGGACGCCCGCCGGTGTTGATCAGGTCCACCGCGTTCTGGATCACGGTCAGGGTCTTGAGGCCAAGGAAGTCGAATTTGACCAGACCCGCCTGTTCGACCCATTTCATGTTGAACTGTGTTGCCGGCATGTCCGAAGCCGGGTCGCGGTAAAGCGGCACCAGCTGATGCAGCGGTCGGTCCCCGATCACCACGCCAGCAGCATGGGTCGATGCGTTCCGAAGCAGCCCCTCGATCTTTGAGGCGTAATCAAGCAGGCGGTTGACGACCTCTTCCTTGGCGGCCTCACGCAGACGCGGTTCATCCGCCAAGGCCTTGGTGACGCTGACGGGTTTGACGCCTTCGACCGGGATCATCTTGGACAGGCGATCCACCTGACCAAAGGGCAGTTGCAGCACCCGCCCGACGTCGCGCACCGCCGCCTTTGACAGCAGCGCACCAAAGGTAATGATCTGGCCGACCTTGTCGCGGCCATATTTTTCCTGAACGTATTGAATCACCTCTTCGCGGCGATCCATGCAGAAGTCGATGTCAAAGTCAGGCATCGACACCCGCTCGGGGTTCAGAAACCGCTCAAAGAGCAGGCTGTAACGCATTGGATCAAGGTCGGTAATCGTCAGCGCATAGGCCACGAGAGAGCCAGCCCCCGACCCCCGGCCCGGCCCGACCGGAATACCATGTTCCTTGGCCCATTTGATGAAATCGGCAACGATCAGAAAATAGCCCGGGAACCCCATCTGCTCGATGATGCCCAGCTCGAACCGCAGCCGCTCTTCATATTCCTCGACCGAGGCGGAATGCGGGATAACCGCCAACCGGGCGCGCAGCCCCTCCCACGCCTGACGACGCAGTTCTTCGACCTCATCATCAGCGAATTTCGGCAGGATCGGCTTGCGCTTGCTGACCGCATAGGCGCAGCGGCGGGCGATCTCGACGGTATTGTCGATCGCTTCGGGCAGGTCGGCAAACAGCGTCGCCATCTCGGCCGCGGTCTTGAAGTAATGTTGCGGGGTCAGCCGGCGGCGCGGCGCGGTCTGATCGACATAGGCACGCTCGGAAATGCAGATCAGCGCATCGTGGGCGGCATAAAGATCGGGCTTGGGGAAATAGACATCATTCGTCGCCACCAGCGGCAGATCCAGCGCATAGGCGATGTCAACCATACCACCTTCCGAGCCCACCTCTTCAGGAACGGGCTGGCCTTCGGCGTCATGATGGCGCTGCAGCTCGACATAAAGCCGGGTCGGGAATGCGGCGGCAAGCCGCTGGGCCAACCCACGGGCCTCTGCCTCGCGCCCTTGCAGCACCAGCTGCCCCAGGGGCCCGCCCGCCCCACCGGTCAGGCAGATCAGCCCCTCGGCCCGGGTTTCCAGCTCATCAACAGTGACATGGGGCAGCGAATTGTCGTCCCGCAGATAAAGGCAGGTCGAAAGATCCATCAGGTTCAGCCAGCCTGCCTCATTCTGCGCCAATAGCACAATCGGGCCGGTCATCTCTGCCTGCAGCGTCACCTGGCAACCGATGATCGGCTGCACGCCCGCGTCCTGCGCCTTGACCGAAAACTCCAGCGCCGCAAAAAGCGCGTTCGTATCGGTCAGCGCCACAGCAGGCATACCGTTCTGTGCCGCCAGATCGGCAAGTTTTTTGACCGGCACCGCGCCTTCCAGCAGCGAGTGTTCGGAATGCGTGCGAAGGTGAATGAATCGGGGCGAATTTTCCGGCATGGCGCCAATCTAAGGGTGATCTGCCCAACTGTGCAATTGCCCGGCGGCGGAAAACCGCTAATCTGGCGGAAAAGGTCAGCGAGGCGCGCGACAGTGACGAATGTTTTCCAAGCAGAGGGCTTGGGCAAGACCTATCCCGGCGTGCGCGCCAATGATGATGTCTCTTTCACCGTCTCGGCGGGCGAGATTCACGCCCTGCTGGGCGAGAATGGGGCTGGCAAATCAACGCTGGTCAAAATGATCTACGGGCTGGTGCGGCCAGATGAGGGGCGGATGCTCCTGCTGGACGCACCCTATGCGCCGCATGACCCAAAGGCTGCACGTGCCGCCGGGGTTGCCATGGTGTTTCAGCATTTTTCGCTGTTCGAGGCGCTGACGGTTGCCGAGAATATCGCGCTGGGGATGGAAAACCCGCCGCCACGCGCTGAACTGTCGCGCCGGATCGCCGAGCTGTCGCAGGGTTATGGCCTGCCGCTGAATCCGGCCCGTCGCATCGCCGCCCTGTCGGCGGGCGAGCGTCAGCGGGTCGAGATCCTGCGCTGCCTTTTGCAAAACCCGCGCCTGCTGATCATGGACGAGCCGACCTCGGTCCTGACCCCGCAAGAGGCCGAGATCCTGTTTGCCACCCTGCGCCAACTGGCCGAAGCAGGCACGGCGATCCTGTATATCAGCCACAAGCTGGAAGAGATCCGCAGCCATTGCGACCGCGCCACCATTCTGCGTCAGGGCAAGGTGATGGGCACGGTTAACCCCCGCGCCCACTCTGCCCGCGAACTGGCCGCGATGATGGTCGGTGCAGAAATGCGGGTGGTGGATAGGTCGGGCCGCAAGCCAGGTGCGCCAGTGCTTGAGGTACGCAACCTTTCCCTGCCCTCGGGTGATGGCATGGCGCTAAAGGATGTCGCCCTGACCCTGCGCAGCGGCGAAATCCTTGGCATCGGCGGCGTCGCCGGCAACGGGCAGGAAGAACTGCTCTCGGCCCTTTCGGGTGAGGCACCGACCGCGCCGGGCACCGTCACTCTTGAGGGCAAGGATCTGTCCCGGGCGGGTCCTGAACTGCGGCGGCGCGCGGGTCTTTTGGCCGTGCCCGAGGACCGTCTGGGTCATACCGCCGTACCTGAATTCAGTCTGACCGAAAACACGCTGCTGACCGGAACCTCGCGTCAGGGCCTTGCGCGCCATGGTCTGATCGACCGCAAGGCCGCGACGGATTTCGCCCGGCAGGTGATCCAAAGCTTTGACGTGCGCACCCCCGGCCCTGCCACAGCGGCAGGGGCTTTGTCCGGCGGAAATCTGCAAAAATTCGTCATCGGGCGCGAGGTTCTGAGCCACCCGCGCGTGCTGGTGGTGAACCAGCCGACATGGGGCGTGGATGCCGGGGCCGCGGCCTCGATCCGGCAGGCTCTGCTGGATCTTGCCGCCGAAGGCGCGGGGGTGATCGTCATCAGCCAGGACCTGGATGAATTGCTGGAGCTCTCTGACCGTTTCTGCGCCCTGAATCAGGGACGGCTTTCAAACCCGCATCCGACCGACGGGCTGACGATCGACGAAATCGGGCTGATGCTTGGCGGCGCGCACGGCATGGAGGTCGCACATGTTCAGGCTTGAGCCCCGCGCCTCGGCCCCGCTGCTTTGGCAGGTGGTGACACCGCTTCTTGCGGTGCTGGCGACGATCATTGTCGGAGGCGCGTTGTTTGCCGCCATGGGCTTTGACCCGGTGGCCTCGATCCGCACCATCTTTTGGGACCCGCTGTTCGGCCCCGCCTCGGGCTATTCGCGCCCGCAACTGCTGGTCAAGGCTGGGCCGCTGATCCTGATCGCCTCGGGTCTGGCGCTGGGGTTCCGCGCCGGGATCTGGAATATCGGCGCCGAGGGCCAGTATATCATCGGCGCGATCAGCGGCGCGGCCGTCGCGCTGGCTGCCTATCCGCTAGAGGCCCATTGGATCTTTCCCGCCATGATCCTCGCAGGTGCGGCGGGGGGCTGGGCTTGGGGTATGATCCCGGCCATGCTGCGCAACTGGTTCGGCGCATCAGAGATCCTCGTTTCGCTGATGCTCGTCTATGTCGCGCAGCGTATCGCGGCATGGATGGCCTTTGGCCCGATGAAAAACCCCGAAGGCTTTAACTTTCCCGGCTCGCGCAACCTTCAGCAATACGAATCCGCCTCGAACCCAGAGCTGATCGCCAATTCCGGCCTGCACTGGGGCGGCGTAGCTGCCGTGCTGGCCCTGGCGGCGACCTGGTTCATCATGTCGCGCCACATCCTGGGCTTTCACATCCGCACTGCTGGTGCAGCTCCGCGCGCTGCGCGCTTTGCCGGTGTCAGGCCGGAACGGCTGGTGGCGCTGTGCCTTGGCGTCTCGGGCGCGCTTGCCGGGCTTGCCGGGCTGTTCGAGGTTGCAGGCCCGGGCGGACAGATCACCGAAAGCTTTGGTTCAGGCTACGGGTTCACCGCGATCATCGTCGCCTTTCTTGGCCGGCTGCATCCCTTGGGAATCCTGTTGGCAGGGCTGTTGCTGGCCCTGACCTATATCGGCGGAGAGCTGGCGCAGATGATGCTGAACCTGCCCGCCGCCACGGTACAGGTGTTTCAAGGAATGCTGCTCTTTTTCCTGCTGGGGTTTGACATCCTGACCCGCTACCGCATCCGGAGGCGCGCATGATGATCGACCCGCTTTCCGTTTTTATCCTGCTGCTTGGCGCGGCAACCCCCATCCTTTTCGCCGCGCTTGGCGAATTGGTGGTCGAGCGTGCGGGCGTGCTGAACCTTGGCGTCGAGGGCATGATGATCACTGGCGCGCTGGCAGGCTTTGCCGCCGCCCACGCCAGCGATAGCCCGGCGCTTGGTTTTGTTGCCGCCGCCATTGCTGGCATGGCAGTCTCGATGACATTCGCGGCGCTGACACAGTTCCTGCTTTCCAATCAGGTGGCGACCGGGCTGGCGCTGACACTTTTCGGACTGGGCCTGACAGCACTGTTCGGCAAACCCTATGAGGGCGTGAAGGCCCCGGCAATCATGCCCGGTCCCCTTGGGCTGAACTGGATGATCTGGCTTGGCATGGCGCTGGTGCCGCTGATCTGGTGGTTTCTTACCCGAACCCGACCCGGCCTGATCCTGCGTGCGGTTGGCGAAAACCACGACGCAGCCCATGCCCTGGGCTATCCGGTGCGGCTGGTGCGCATCCTCGCCATCGGCTTTGGCGGCGCGCTTGCCGGAATGGGCGGGGCCTATATCTCGATCGCTACGGTTTTGCAGTGGACCGAGGGCATGACCGCCGGTGCGGGCTGGATCGCGCTTGCCATCGTGGTCTTTGCGCAGTGGAACCCCTGGGGGGTGCTTGCCGGCGCATGGCTCTTTGGCGGCGTGACGGTGCTGCAACTGCGCCTGCAGGCGGCGGGTGTCGCGGTGCCCGTACAACTGCTGTCGATGGCGCCTTATCTCGCCACGATCATCGTGCTGGTGCTGATCTCGGCCCGGCAGAAGTTCGGCCGCTCGGGCACGGGGGCTGCCCCCGCAAGCCTGGGCCGGCCCTTCCACGCCCTGAAATAAAGACCAACCCGCAAGGAGCATGACATGAAACGCAGAACCCTTCTTGGCAGCGCCGCGGCGCTGATGGCCAGTTCGGCCCTGCCCGCCTTCGCGCAGGAGGAAAAGCTGAAGGTAGGCTTCATCTATGTCGGCCCGGTGGGCGACGGGGGCTGGACCTATCAGCACGATCTGGCCCGGCAGGCGATCGAAAAAGAATATGGCGACCGGATCGAGACCACCTACATCGAATCGGTGCCCGAAGGAGCAGATGCCGAACGCGCCCTGACCCAGCTTGCGCTGGCCGGCAACAAGCTGATCTTTGCCACCAGCTTTGGCTTTATGGACGCGGTGATCAACGTCGCCAAGAAATTCCCGGACGTGAAGTTCGAGCACGCCACCGGCTACAAGCGCGCCGAGAACGTGGCCACTTATGACGCCCGCTTCTACGAAGGGCGTGCGGTACTTGGCACCATTGCCGGGCGCATGACCAAGTCGAACAAGATCGGCTATATCGGCTCTTTCCCGATCCCCGAGGTCATTCAGGGCATCAACTCGGCCTATATCCACGCCAAGAAGGTCAACCCCGATGTCGAGATGAAGGTGGTCTGGGCCTACACTTGGTTCGACCCCGCGAAAGAGGCCGACGCAGCCGCAGCCCTGATTGCCGAGGGCGTGGACGTCTTTATGCAGCACACCGATTCGACTGCGCCGCTTGCCAAGGCGCAAGAGGCGGGAGCATTCGGATTTGGTCAGGCGTCGGACATGACGAATTTCGCGCCCAAGCCTCGCGTCGCCTCGATCATCGACAACTGGTCGCCCTATTACATCAAGCGCGTCGGAGAGGCTTTGGACGGGACCTGGAAATCGCACGGCGTCTGGCTGGGCATCGGTGATGGCGAAGTGGTGATCGGCGACATTACCGAGGCGGTCCCGCCCGAGGTGAAGGAAGAGGCGCTGGCCCTGCGCGACAAGATCGCCTCGGGCGAGTACCACCCCTTCACCGGCCCGCTGAACAAGCAGGATGGCTCTGCCTGGTTGGCCGAAGGTCAGACCGCAAGTGATGAAGAACTGGCAAGCCTCAATTTCTACGTCGAGGGCATCACCGCCCCGATGCCCAAGTAAGGACAGAAACCAAGGGCCGGGTCAAAGCCCCGGCCCTTTTTTCTTTGACGGCACCCAAAGGCCGCACAGCCTTCTGCCCGGATATATGAAAAGGGCGGCGCTTCCGTGCTGGAAGCACCGCCCCGAAAATCTCTCAAGGCTGGATCAGACCGCGCCCTGGATGAACTTCACCGCGTCGCCAAAGGTCTGGATGGTTTCGGCGGCATCATCCGGGATCTCGATCCCGAACTCTTCTTCGAACGCCATGACCAGTTCGACGGTATCCAGCGAATCGGCGCCGAGATCGTCGATGAACGAGGCGGTTTCCGTCACCTTGTCCTCATCGACACCCAGGTGCTCGACGACAATTTTCTTCACGCGATCAGCGATATCGCTCATATCTCTTCCTCGTTTTCGCGGGCAGTCCGCCCAGATGTTCCAGCGATTGCCGGTCATAGCCCAGGGCGGTTCCCCTGCAGGCTTGCTTGCGGGATATAGCACGCGAACGTGATCTTGCAACCCGCATAAACCACCTTCAGATCATCGCCATGCCGCCGTTGACATGCAGCGTGGCGCCCGTGACATAGCCTGCCCCGGGGCTGGCCAGATATAGCACAGCGGCGGCGATTTCCTGGGCAGAGCCCATGCGACCGGCAGGAATCTGCCCAAGGATCCGGCCCTTTTGCTCATCGTTCAGCTTGTCGGTCATCGCGGTCTCGATAAAGCCCGGCGCAACACAATTCACCGTGATCCCGCGCGAGGCGACCTCATAGGCAAGGCTCTTTGACATGCCGACAAGCCCCGCCTTGGCAGCAGCGTAATTGCCCTGCCCGGGATTACCAGTACTCCCCACGACCGAGCCGATACTCACGATCCGGCCCCAGCGCGCCTTCATCATGCCGCGCAGCACAGCCCGGCAGAGCCGGAAACTCGACGTCAGATTGACCTCAAGCACCTGCGCCCATTCCTCGTCGGACATGCGCATGAAAAGGTTGTCGCGGGTGATGCCGGCATTGTTGACCAGAATATCGACCGATCCCATGGCCTCGGCTGCCGCCCTGGGCAGGGCCTCAACCGCGGCAGCGTCAGCAAGGTTGGCGGTGACGACATGTGTCCGCTCACCCAGCTTTTCAGCCAGCTCCCGCAACGGCGCCTCGCGGGTGCCCGACAGCGCCACCGTCGCCCCGGCAGCATGCAGCGCTTCGGCAACAGCACTGCCAATTCCGCCCGACGCGCCGGTCACAAGGGCGTTCTTGCCCGTCAGATCAAACATCCCAAAGCCTCTTCTTCCGTGTTCAAATATCCCGGGGGAACGCCTGACCGGCCCCATCAGGGGGCCGGTCAGGCGGGGGGCAGAGCCCCCGCTCTTATTCCTTCAGCGCAGCGATATCCGCAGGCGTCCCGACATTGCGGGTCACCGCTTCCTTCGAGATACGCTTGATCATCCCAGACAGCGCCTTACCAGCGCCAATCTCCCAAAACTCGGTCACACCAGCCCCGGCAAGGAATTCAATCGACTCACGCCAGCGCACCGCGCCGGTCACCTGTTCGACCAGCAGTCGCCGGATCGCGCCCGGCTCGGTCACCGGCTCGGCACGGACATTGGCGACCAGGGGCACAGCCGGGGCGGCAATCTCGACCGCCGCCAACGCCTCGGCCATCGCCGCCGCAGCCGGCTGCATCAAGGCCGAGTGGAAAGGCGCAGAAACAGGCAGCATCAGCGCGCGCTTGGCACCCCGCTCTTTCGCCAAGGCCGCCGCACGCTCGACCGCCTCTTTATGGCCCGAGATCACCACCTGCGCGGGATCATTATCATTGGCCGCCTGACAAACCTCGCCCTCGGCCGCGTCGCGCGCGATCTGGTCCACAGCGGCAAAATCAAGCCCAAGGATCGCTGCCATTGCGCCTTGACCGACCGGCACGGCCTCTTGCATCGCCTGACCACGCAGGCGCAACAGACGCGCCGTATCGGCAAGGCTCAGCGCGCCTGCCGCGCACAGCGCCGAATATTCGCCCAAGGAATGTCCTGCGACGAAATCCGCGTCCGAAATGCCAAAGCCCTCGGCCTCAAGCGCGCGAAAGGCCGCGATCGAGGTTGCCATCAACGCCGGCTGGGCGTTCCGCGTCAGGGTCAGCGTCTCGATATCGCCATTCCAGATCAGGTCCGAGAGGCTTTCGCCCAATGCCTCATCCACCTCGGCAAAGACCTCGCTCGCTGCCGGATAGGCATCGGCCAGTTCGCGCCCCATGCCAATGACCTGTGCACCCTGCCCCGGAAATACGAATGCCCGCATTGCGGTTTTCCTTCTGTCTTATGTCTTTCCAACAGCCTTAACTTGCGCGGGGTTGCCTCGCAACTGCGCCGCTTAGCGCGGAATCACAATCTCGGCTCGCAGGCCGCCCAGCCGCTCGCCCTGCCCCAACCGCAACTGCCCGCCATGGGCTCGGGCAATATCGGCGGCAATCGACAGACCCAACCCTACGCCCTGACCACGATTCTGGTTGCGGGCTGGGTCAAGGCGCGTAAAGGGGCGCAGCGCCTCTTCCCGCCGTTCAGGAGGGATGCCGGGTCCGTCATCCTCGATCGAGATGCGGAAATAGCTGGGCCCCAAAGCTGCCTCGACCTCGGCGCGGTCACCATAACGCACGGCATTGCCGATCAGGTTCTCGACCGCTCGGCGCAGACTGTCGCGACGAAAGGTCGCCCGCCCGGACTGATCGCCAACCGCCGAGTGCAGGACGACATCCTGCCCACCGCGCTGTGCGTCAGCGACGATGCCACGAACAAAGTCCAGTGCCGGTACCGGCTCGGGCGGCGCGTCTTGCGCCGCGTCGCGCGCGTGATCCAGAAAGGCGTCAACCATGGTGCCCATAGCCGCGACATCGCTTTCCAGCGCCGCGATCTCGTCCGGCTCGGGCGGGTAATCAGGGCTCAGCATCGACAGTCCCAGCCGCAACCGGGTCAGCGGAGTTCTCAGGTCGTGGCTCACGCCCGAGAGCATCTGTTTGCGCTGCTCATTCTGGCGTTCTATCCGGGCGCGCATCTCAAGAAATGCGGTGCCCGCGCTGCGAATTTCGGTAGCGCCTGCAGGCCGATAGGGGATGATGCGTCCCTTGCCATATTCCTCGGCCGCGCGGGCCAGCCGACGGATCGGGCGCAGCTGATTGCGCAGAAACACCGTCGCAATCGCGGTCATCAGCAGCGAGGTGCCGGTCATCAGCACCAGCAGCTGATGCGGGTTCGAGGCACTGACCCGCAATCGCGGGAAAGCCAGCTGATAATAGCCCCAACGACCCTGCAGGGTAACGCGCACCTCGCGCCGGTGGCTCAGATCGACGCTGCGCACATCTGGCACCCGCTCATGCAGCTCGGCGATCACCACCCGACCCGAAAGGTCATAAAGCGCCCGCCACTCGGTCCCCGGCTCTGCCGGCAGAACGAGCTCCAGCCCCAGAGGTGCCGCGATCTCGCGCCCCGCCACACGCGCCGCCGCCTCATCGGGCGCGGCCTCGATGCGCGATGCGACCAGCGCCACCTCATGCGCCATGCCAGAGGTCATCTGCCGCGTCACATCTTCGAAGTGGCGCTGCAGGAACATGACGGTGACCACAACCGTCACCACTACGACCGGCAGGAACAGGATCAGCGCCGCCCGCCCGTAAAGACCGCGCGGCATCGTCCGCTTCAGCCAGTCGAAATTCATCGCCTCCTGCCTTCCCGCACCCTTGGAATCCGGGTGCTGTGGCGGCTAGATTACCTCCATGACCAGCGTCGAGAAAGCCCTGCGGGTAATAACCGCCAACAATCCCTCGCCCCTGACCGGACCGGGCACCAACACCTTTCTGCTGGGGCATGAGCGAATCGCCGTGATCGACCCCGGCCCCGATCTGCCCGAACATCGCGAGGCAATTCTGGCCGCTGCTGGCGCCGGCCGTATCAGCCATATCCTCGTCACCCATGCCCATCTTGATCATTCCGAAGGGGCCCGTGCGTTGGCACAGACCACAGGCGCCCCGATTCTGGGCTTTGGCCCTGCCGAATCCGGTCGTTCGGCAGTAATGGAGCGGCTGGCACGCGAAGGCGCAATCGACGGAGGCGAAGGGCTGGACCGCGATTTCGCCCCCGATATCCCGCTGGCCGACGGCGCAGTGATCGAGACCGATGAATGGCGCCTTACCGCAATCCACACCCCGGGCCATTTCGCCGGCCATCTGGCCTTTCGTCATGACGAAACCATCTTTTGCGGCGATGTGGTAATGGGCTGGTCCTCGACCATCATTTCCCCTCCGGACGGGGATCTGGCGGACTACTTCCGCACGCTCGCACGCCTTGCTTCGGCCGGTGCTTCGCAATTGCTGCCCGCGCATGGCGAGGCAATCCACGATCCTGCCGCCCGGCTGGCCGAGCTTGCCGCCCATCGGCGTGAGCGCACGGCACAAATCCTTGCGGCCCTGAGCCGCTCCCCCGCCACGGCCGAAAATCTCGCGCAGCAGATTTATGAGATTCCCCCGGCCCTGCTGCCCGCCGCGACACGCAACGTGCTGGCGCATCTGATTGCGCTGCACGAACTGGGTGCGGTCTCAACCCCGGGGCTGATCGCTTCGGACGCAATATTTTCAGCACGTTAATCCAATTTCCGTCCGAGCCGCAAAGAATTTCTCGCGCAGTTAAAAAAATGCGCAAACCCTCTGGACGACCTCAAAAAGCAAGGCTATACACCGCCCCGTGTTCCGGCGTAGCTCAGCGGTAGAGCAGTTGACTGTTAATCAATTGGTCGTAGGTTCGATCCCTACCGCCGGAGCCATTTTCCCTTAAGCTGCTGAAGCCTTGATCAAACTGCCCCCTCGGGCGGGTTTGATATACAGGCATGATGCACGTAAGTCTTTGATGCGCATCGCGAACGGCTCTTAAACGGAGACGTTCTTGACCCTTGCCGCCCACCTCGTTCGACGCGCTGCAACCTATTGTTGGCGGCGCAGACTGCCTGCGGCGCTTGGTGCAAAAGTTCTGCTGATAAGCCTTCGCACAAGTGACCCTGCCCGCGCCCGTAGGCTTGGCCCTCTGGTGACAGCCGAGAGCAACCGCGCCTTCGATGATTTCGCCGCCGGAAAGGCGGATTACGAGGCCGTTTGGCCCATCTACAGATGGTCATCCGCCGTGAGGGCATGGATTTGCCCGCAGAAATGGCCCCAAAGCCTGCGATAGCCCGTGCTGAGTCTATCCCCGCCCCACGTAAGGCCGATCCTTACGGCCCCTCAATTAAGGCCCTTGTCAGGCGCTTGATGGATCAAAAACAGGCGCAAGGCATGTCATAGGCTCAAGTCGGCCAAATGACCAAGGTTTATGTCCTATTCAGTGAGATTACGGGCATTCGAGACATTCGGCAGATAAAACAAGCCCCTATCGCGCAGTTCGTGGCCGCGCTGCGTCAGCTTGATCCACCCCCATTTACCGGGTTGCCGCTCGGGTCGCTTACGCAATGCATTGCAGACCTGCAAATGCACGACCAAAGCCAGCCTCACGGAAGGCTCTGAATTCGACAGGCTGGTCAGGAGAGGTAGGATAGAATGGCAGCCCGTAGGGGAGTCGAACCCCTCTTTTCAGGTTGAAACCCTGACGTCCTAACCGATAGACGAACGGGCCGCAGCCGGGCTGCTCTTTAGGACAGCACGCGCCGCGCCGCAAGAGGTATCGGCGTATTCTTCTGTGGACAACTTTTCCGCTTAGCTGTCGCGAACCCGCCGCATCAGGACCAGCGCCAGAGACGAACAGATCAGCGTCGCCAGAACGATCGGCCGCGCCGTCCCGTCATAGAGCAGCCCGATCGGAGCCGCGATCACCACCGCCCCCAGCGTCGAGACCGCCCCCACGACCGAGGCCGCCATCCCCGCGACATGCCCCATACGCTGCAAGGCCATGGCGTTAAGGTTGCCAAAGGTCACGCCGGCCATAAAGAACACGCTGACCGCCCAGAAAAAGAATGCCGGAAACCGCAATGCCTCGGGCAAAAGATCCCCAAAGATCAGCACTACCATTACCGCTGACACCACGACCTGCATCTGATAGGCCATACGCACGATCCGCCGCATTCCCAGCCGCACAACATAGCGCGCGTTCAGGACCGTCCCGCTGCCTGAAAGCAGCGCCATGGCGGCAAACCACAGCGGGAAACGATCCCCAGTACCATATGTGTTCACGAAAAGCTGCTGGGCTGAGCTTAGCAGCGCAAACATCTGGCCAAAGCCCAGCGTCATCACCAGCGTGACCAGTTGCACCTGACCATTCCCCAGAACCTCGCGCGCCGCATCGATAAGGTTGCGCAGGTTCAGGGGACGGCGCGCCTCGGCCGGCAGGGTCTCGGGGCGACGCAGGTTCATCCACAGGCTGCCGATCAGCGCCAGTACCACGAAAGAGCCAAAGACCCCGCGCCAGCCGACAAAATAGATCACCACCGCGCCGACAGAGGGCGCGACCGCAGGGATGAGGATAAAGATCATCATGACAAAGCTGGTGATCCGCGCCATCTCACGACCCTGATAAAGATCGCGCACCATAGCCACTGCAACGATGCGCGGGGCGGCGGCGCCAAGCCCCTGAACAAAGCGCGCAGCAAGCAGCAGCGTCAGCGAATCGGCAAAGATCGCAGCAATGGCGGCCAGGGCATAAAGCGCAAAACCTGCCGTGATCACCGGCTTACGCCCAAAGGCGTCGGACAGCGGCCCGCCGACAAGCAGCCCCAGCCCCATACCACCCACAAATGCGGTCAGGACCAGTTGGGCCCGGTTCACATCCTGAGGCGTCAGCGCCGCAGCGATCTCGGGCAGTGCAGGCAGCATCGAATCAATCGAAAATGCGATGACGGCAAAGATCAGCGCCAGCATCGCGATGAACTCCGGCTGGGATTGCCCGGCGGCCGGTCGTGCGGAGGGATGAGACATGGGGCATTCCAAATATTGGACACCCGGGCGTAACGCCGGGGGCCGTGTGGATCAAGACCTGCCGTCCTCTGGTTGCGCCCGCCCGCCGGCGGGATATATCTGACGCATGAGCGCATCCCTGAACCTGATGAAACTCTGCGTCGGCTGCGATGATCCAGCCGAGCTGGCCGCCTGGCAAAAGCACCGCTACGGCGGCGGCCCGGCCCGCCATGTCACCCGCATGTGGCCCAAGCGCGAGGCCGAACTTTTGAATGGCGGCTCGATCTATTGGGTGTTCAAGGGTGTCATGCAGGCCCGCCAGCGCATCCTTGAGCTGCAGGAGATTCAGGGCGACGACGGCATCCGCCGCTGCGCCCTCGTGCTTGATCCGGTGCTGGTCCGGGTCGCCTCGGTGCCGCGTCGCCCTTTCCAGGGCTGGCGATACCTGCCCGGCAGCGACGCCCCGCCCGACCTGCCAGCTTGCCGTGAGGATGAGCCGAATCTACCGCCCGACATCGCCCGCGCGCTTGCCGAAATGGGCCTGCGCTAGCGACGCGTATCCAGACAATGGAGGGCGGTTGGAGCGGGTGAAGGGAATCGAACCCTCGTCTTCAGCTTGGGAAGCTGCGGCTCTACCATTGAGCTACACCCGCGAGGCCCCGCCTGATTACTGTCTCAGCACACCCGCCGCAAGACCAATCTGCACCGCAGACCCGCCGACAACAATTAACGACAAATGCTATGCAGTTTCTGGGTTGCCTGAATCCAGATGGGCGGTAAGAATGACCCCTCTTTCGACCTTCCCCAAAGCAAGGCTCAGGACGCCCGCACGACGATTTTGGGATTGATCATCGATCGTTAACCTGTTCGTTATGCTGGCGTCTGCACATGTCCGGAGCAAGATGATGTTCGCGCTGTCGCGCCGCGTGGCGATTTCCGTGATCCTTTCGCTTGGAACGGGGCTCGTCCCTGTATCCACTCTCGCACAGGACCCCTCGCAGATGCCGCCACCGCCGGTGACGGTCGTAACTCTGCGTGCCGAGGACGTGCCTCTGACCACCACACTGCCGGGCCGCGTCACCGCCTCGGCCGAGGCCGAGGTCCGGCCGCAGGTCAACGGCATCGTCACCGAGCGCCTGTTTGAGGAAGGCAGCCGCGTCAAGGTCGGCGATCCGCTGTTCCGTATAGACGCGACCACCTATCAGGCTGCCGTGGCGCAGGCCGAAGCCGCCGTTGCCCAGGCGCGCGCGCAGGCCGATGCAGCCCGTCGCGAGGCCGAACGTGTCGGTGCGCTGCGTGACCGCCGTGTCGCCAGCGAAAGCTCGACCGACAACGCCATTGCCGCCCGCGATTCAGCCGAGGCCGCGGTCAAGGTCGCCGAGGCGCAGCTGCAAACCGCCCGTATCGAGCTTGAGCGCACCACCATCCGCGCCGAGCTGGATGGCGAGATCGGCCTTGCCCAGACCAGTCAGGGCGCGCTGGTGACCGCCAGCCAGCCGACGCCGCTGGCAGTGATCCGCAAGCTGGACCCGGTGCATGTCGATGTGACGCAATCGGCAGCCGAGCTGATCCGCTTCCGCCGCGAAATGGCCGCGCAGGGAGCCGAGCATATGGCCGAGCGCAAGGTGACGCTCCGCCTTGCCGATGGCACCGAATACGCCCATCAGGGCACGCTGACCGCAGCCGAGCCCTATGTGAACGAGACGACCGGCGTGGTCACGCTGCGGCTGTCTTTTGCCAACCCCGAAAGCATCCTGCTGCCCGGCATGTATGTTCAGGCGGTGGTGCAGCAGGCGACGGCGCGCAATGTCGTTCTGGCTCCGCAAGAAGGTGTCGCCCGCGACCGGCGCGGCCAGCCCATCGCCCTAGTGGTCAATGCAGACAATGTTGTCGAGCAGCGCCAACTGACCATCCTGCAGGATATGGGCAACAAATGGGTCGTCAGCAAAGGGCTGAATGACGGTGACCGCATCGTGGTCGAAGGGCTGCAAAAGATCGGCCCCGGTATGACCGTCACGCCGGAAGAGCGTCAGCCCCCCGCCGCCGAGGGTGAAGCCGCCCCGGCCACCGCCGAAAATGCCGCCACGCCGCAGGGTGGCGAGGGCGAAAATGCCCCCGCCGAGGCTGATGCCCCCACCGAAACCGAAGCAGGAAACGCGGACGCACAGGCCGCTGAGGCTCAGCCGGCGAACTGAACCCGGCCCCGCGAGAGAACAGCACAGGGAACCGCACATGGCCCGCTTCTTTATCGACCGTCCGGTCTTTGCCTGGGTGATCTCGATCCTGATCATGGGGCTGGGGCTGCTGTCGATCATCAACCTGCCGGTGGCGCAATATCCCCAGATCGCACCGCCTTCGGTTACCATCCGCGCCACCTATCCGGGCGCCTCGGCCGATACGGTCGCAAACACCGTCACCCAGATCATCGAACAGCAGATGACCGGGCTGGATGGGTTGCGCTATTTCTCGTCAAGTTCGTCCTCGGCCGGAACTTCGACTACAACCCTGACCTTTGAGACCGGGACCGATCCCGACATCGCTCAGGTGCAGGTACAAAACAAGCTGGCGCAAGCCACGGCGCTGCTGCCTGAACCGGTGCAGCGTCAGGGGATCACGGTCGAAAAATCGGCATCGGGATTCCTCATGGTCATCGGTCTGACTTCTTCGGATGACCGTTATGAACAGGTGGACCTTGCGGACTATCTGATCTCGAACCTCGTCAACGACCTCAGCAGGGTCGAGGGCGTGGGTTCGGTGCAGGTCTTTGGTGCGCAATATGCAATGCGGATCTGGCTGGATCCGTCAAAGCTTGCGGCCTATGAACTGACGCCTTCGGACGTGGTTGCTGCGGTCTCGGCTGAAAACGCACAGATCTCGGCAGGCTCGTTTGGCAGCCAGCCTTCGCCCAGGGGGCAGATGCTGAACGCGACCATCACCGCGCAATCGCTGCTGTCGACGCCCGAGGATTTCGAACAGATCGTCCTGCGCGCCGAGGCGGACGGCGGGCTGATCCTGCTCAAGGACGTAGCGCGGGTCGAGATCGGGGCCGAGGACTATATGACCAACGCCCGCTACAACGGCCAGCCGGCCTCGGGCCTTGCGATCAGCCTTGCCTCGGGCGCAAACGCGCTCGACACCGCCGAACGGGTCAAGGAGCGGATGGAGGAATTTTCCCGCTTTTTCCCCGAAGGCATGGAATACGTCATCCCCTTCGACACCACGCCCTTCGTGCTGATCTCGATCGAAGAGGTGGTCAAGACGCTGGTCGAGGCGATCATCCTCGTGTTCTTCGTCATGCTGCTGTTTTTGCAGAACTGGCGCGCGACGCTGATCCCGACTCTGGCGGTGCCGGTCGTGCTTCTGGGCACTTTCGGCGTACTGGCGGCGCTTGGCTTTACAATCAACACGCTGACCATGCTTGCCATGGTGCTGGCCATCGGCCTGCTGGTCGACGACGCTATCGTCGTGGTCGAGAACGTCGAACGCATCATGGAGGAAGAGGGGCTTGAACCGCGTGAGGCCACCAGGAAAAGCATGGGACAGATCACCGGCGCCCTGATCGGCATCGCGCTGGTTCTGTCGGCCGTATTCGTACCCATGGCCTTCTTTGGCGGTTCGACCGGGGTGATCTACAAACAGTTCGCCATTACCATCGCCTCGGCCATGGGTCTGTCAGTGGTGGTCGCGCTGACCCTGACACCCGCGCTTTGCGCCACGCTGCTGCGCAATGAGCATGGTCACAAAAGCCGCGGTATCTTTGGCCTCTTCAATCGCAATTTCGACCGCACCATGAACGGATACGGCCAGTCGGTCAGCTGGCTGATCCGCCGTCCGCTGCGGATGATGGTGATCTATCTGTGCATCGGTGCGGCCATGGTGATGCTGTTCCTGCGCACCCCCACGGGCTTTCTGCCTGACGAAGATCAGGGCATCATGTTCGTGCTGATCCAGGGACCAACCGGAGCCACGATCGAACGCACCGATGCGGTGATCGACCAGGTCCAGAACTATTTCGCCAGCAACGAATCCGAAAACATCGATTCCTTCTTTGGCGTCTCGGGCTTCAGCTTCGCCGGGTCGGGTCAGAACATGGGGATCGCCTTCCTGCGGCTGAAGGACTGGGAAGAGCGGCCCGATCCCGGCCAATCGGTGCAGGCCATCGCGCAGCGGGCTTTCCCGGCGCTGATGGGTATCCGGGATGCACTGGTCTTCCCGATCGTGCCCCCCTCGGTGATCGAGCTTGGCAACGTCTCGGGCTTTGACTTCTACCTGCAGGCACGGGGCGGCCAGACGCATGAGCAGCTGCTTGATGCGCGCAACCAGCTTCTTGGCATGTCGGGCCAGGATGGGCGTATAGCGCAAGCCCGGCCGAACGGGCTTGAGGATGCGGCGCAATATCACCTCGATATCGACTGGCGGAAAGCCGGAGCGATGGGCGTGACGGCGACCGATGTGGGCAGCTTGCTGTCCGTGGCCTGGGCCGGACGTTATGTGAACGACTTTATCGACCGTGGCCGGATCAAGCGCGTCTATGTTCAGGGCGATTCCGATTCGCGTTCACTGCCGACCGATATCGACAAGTGGCGGGTGCGGAACAATTCGGGCGGGCTCGTGCCCTTCTCGAACTTCGCCGAGGGACGATGGAGCTATGGTCCGCAGGGCCTTGACCGCTACAACGGCGTGCCCGCCATGCAGATTCAGGGCAGCCCGGGGCCGGGGGTTTCCAGCGGTCAGGCCATGGCTGCCATCGAAGAGCTGGCCGCCCAGCTACCCGCCGGCTTCAACGTCGCATGGACCGGCCTATCGCTGGAGGAGCAGCAGGCAGGCAACCAGACCTTGCTGCTTTATAGCCTGTCGCTGGCCGTCGTGTTCCTGTGCCTTGCTGCGCTTTATGAAAGCTGGTCGATCCCCTTTGCGGTCATGCTTGCCATGCCGATCGGGGTGTTGGGGGCGCTGATCGGCGCATGGCTTGGCGGCTTTGACAACGGTGTCTTCTTCCAGGTCGGCCTGCTGACGGTGATCGGTCTGACCGGCAAGAACGCCATCCTGATCGTCGAGTTCGCCCGCGAACAGGCCGAGGCCGGCAAACCGCTTTACGAAGCGGTGGTCGAGGCGGCGCGCCAGCGTTTCCGCCCGATTATCATGACCTCGGTCGCCTTCTCGCTGGGTGTGCTGCCGCTGGTGCTTTCGACCGGCGCGGGCGCCAACGGGCGCAACACCATCGGTGCAACGGTGCTGGGCGGGACAATTTCTGCCACCTTGCTGGGTGTATTGTTCGTGCCGCTGTTCTTTGTGCTGGTGCGCCGCGCCCTTGGCCGGCCCGACCAGCGCCAGCCCGCCAGCGCCAAGGCCTGATATAATCCGGGGTCGGCGGGCCGCCCCCGGACTGCCTTTCACCGCCACGCAAACCGGCTTGCCGCGCCCTGATCCGCGCCCTAGTCTGACACAGGGGGGTCACCGGCAGGCGGCGGGGAGATGCATGGAGGCAACCAGCCACATCGCGGCTGCGGCAAAGGACAGGACATCAGCCCGGCGCGCATCCTCGCATGGCGTGTCGCTGCGGCTGCTGGCGCTTGGCGGCTCGGTTCTGGCATGGGTCGCAATTTTTGCTATCGTGGCATCGGTGCTGATCCTGAACGCCCGCCGTGCGGTCGAGGATGAGGCGGGCCCGGCCTTTCGTCTTGCCAACGCCTTTGCCACACTGCATCTGCCTACCGCATTCGAGCGTCGGGACGTGATGGCCGATGCCGCGCGTATCGCGGCCGAGATTGAGGCGCAGCGGCATCTTTCGGCGGAATTGCGTGATGCAGCCGGACGCGCCGTGGCGCTGGCGCTACCGCCGCGCCTGCCGCCTGCAGAGGTTCCCGAATGGTTTGCTGCGCTGATCCGACCCGAACCGCTGCGCGAACTCATCCCCATTGCCCAATATCCCAATGTGCTTGGCGTGATCGAGATACGTACCGATCCTCAGGATGAGATCGCCGAGGCATGGCAGAATTTCCGCCTGATCCTGCCGCTTTTGGCTGCAATGGCACTGGCGGCCATCGCAATCACCATGTCGATCACCGGGCTGGTGCTGCGTCGGCTGGGCCTTCTTGGCGCGGCGCTGGACCGGATGCGTGCAGGCGAGCCGGGACAGCGCGCACCGCAGACCGGACTTAGGGAACTGGCCACACTCAGCGACGGGGTCAATGCGCTGGCCGAGCATCTGGCGGCCGAACAGGCCAAAAATCGCCGCCTGCAAGGCCGGATGCTGACACTGGCCGAGGCCGAGCGCGCCCGCATCGCCAGCGACTTGCACGACAGCATCGGCCCGCAGCTTTTCGCCCTGCAAGCGGCCGTCGGTCAGGCTGGTCGAGCCACCGAAGCCGCAACCGACCCCACGCTTTCCGAAACGCTGGCCGCCGTCTCGCGCCACGCAGCGGCGATCCGCCAAAGCGCCCGCGCCGCAATCGACGATCTGCGCATGGCCCCGGCCAAAGGCGCGAGTCTGGCCGAAATGGTGCAAGAGCAGCTGATCGAATTTGCCGATGCAGCGCCACAGGTCGATATCACCTTCGACTGCCCGTCCGATCTGGCCGAACCGGGCGAGGCCGGGCGGATCGCGCTTTACCGCTTTATCCGCGAAAGCGTGCTGAACGCGTTACGTCACGCCTCACCCTCAACGATCCGCGTCCGGTTGACCGGGGCCAAGCGGGGCATCTTTGCCAGCGTCAGCGATGACGGCAGCGGCCCCGCCGCGCCGGGCCGCACCGGGCTTGGCCAGACCGGAATGCGCGACCGCGCCAGCGCGCTTGGCGGTCGCTACGTGCCGCCCCGACGGGACAGAGATTGGACGCTGACCGAATTTCACCTGCCCTGCCCGCCCGACCAAGGACCTGCCCCATGACTGCGACTGCCCCGATCTCTCCGCCTGCCCCACCGCTGCGCGTGCTGGTCGTCGATGATCACCCGGTCGTCGCCGAAGGCTGGGAATGGATCACACGCGGACGTCTGGAATGCGAGGTGATCGGTGCGGCGACCCCTTCGCAGGGCTGGCGGGCATGGCGACAGCAGGACCCGGATGTGATCGTCGTCGATCTGACCATGGGGGAGGCAAAACTTGCGGGTGTGCGCCTGATCGAGCGGCTGCGCACGGCGGGCGCGACGCAGCCGATCCTCGTCTTTACCATGCACCGCAGCCCGATCATCGCACGGCGCGCGCTTCAGGCCGGATGCAATGGCATCATCATGAAGGATTCGCCTTCGGATGAGATCTGCGAGGCTCTGCGCGAGGTGGCACGTGGCGGTGATTACGTGCCCGCGGACCTTGCCCGCCGCATCGCGCTGATGGATCGGCCCGGCGCAACCCCCGCCCGCCCGCGCCTGACCCCGCGTGAGACGGACATCCTGCGTGCCATCGCCGAGGGGCTTAGCTACCGTGAGATCGCCGAACGCGCCAATATCAGCTACAAGACGGTGTCGAATGTCAGCCAGACGCTCAAGGACAAGCTCGGGGCGCAAAGTTTTGCCGATCTCGTCGTCAAGGCGATCCGCTATCTGGAGGAAACCCGCGACGGGATCTGAGGCATGACACGTTCCTCTCCGCGTCCCCCGGTCGCGCGTCCCCTCATCGGAACCCGCATCCGCGAGCGCCGGCTGTCTCTGGGTCGGCGCCAGACCGAGGTGGCGCAGCGGGCCGAGATTTCGGCCGCCTACCTGAATCTCATCGAGCATAATCGCCGCCCTGTCGGGGCCGGGCTGCTGTCGCGGCTGGCCGAAGCCCTGGATATCGACGCGACCGAACTGGCCTCGGACCACGAAGAGGCACTGGTCGGCGCGCTGCGCGAGGCTGCTGCCCGCGCGGCTGATCAACGGGGGATCACGGTCGAGCTGGACCAGATCTCGGAATTCGCGGCGCGCTTCCCGGGCTGGGCTTCGGCGCTGGCCGGGGCAACACGCCGCGCCGATGCGCTGGAGCGGCGGCTTGTCGCGCTGTCGGACCGCATGACCCGCGACCCCTATCTTTTGGAAACACTGCATGAAGTGCAATCGGCGGTGACCGCGCTGCGCTCGACCGCCTCGATCCTTGCCGAAACCCCCGAGATCGAGCCTGAGTGGCGCGACCGCTTCCATGCCAATCTTGACAGTGACAGCCAACGCCTGTCGCGGACTGCGCAGGCGCTTGTCGCCTATCTCGACAGTTTCGAGGATGAGGCAGTACCGATGTCCCCGCAAGAAGAGGTCGAGGCATGGATCGCCGCAGGCCAGCCATCTATTGCTGAGGCGGCCGAGCTTGCCTCGGATGCGGCGCGGGTAATGGCTCAGGATCTGCTGGCCGCGCAGGAACGTGACCGGGCCGCCCTGCCCGATTCCGCCCTTTCAGCCGTGGTGGCCGAGGCCGGGGACACAGCCGATGACCCGGCCCATATCGCCGCGCGGCTAGGCAGGCCGCTGGAACTGGTGCTGCGCCGCCTTGGCACGCTGCGTCCCGGCCCCTGGGCGCAGGCGGGGCTAATCGTCTGTGACGGCTCGGGCGCGGCACTGTTTCGCCACTCGGCACCGGGGTTCGAGCTGCCACGCCCCGGCGAAGGCTGCGCGCTATGGCCGCTGTTCGAGGCACTGGCCCAGCCGCAGCTGCCCGTCGCGCGGCTGATCGAGACGACTGCTGGCAACCGTTTCGCCGCCTGGGCGGTGGCCGAGCGTCTTTTGCCCATGGGTATCGGCGCACCGGCGCTCAGCCGCGCGCAGATGCTCTTTCGTCCCTCGGCGGGCCGTGACACCCGCCCGGTTCTGGGCGTCGGCCCTGCCTGCCGCATCTGCCCGCGCCCGGGCTGCCCTGCGCGGCACGAGCCGTCGATCCTCGGCCCAGTGTGATTTTGACAACGCCCGCCCGCGTCGCCATGATCGCCGCAAAATTTCAGGAGAGCCGCCCGTGACCGCGACCGTCGATGTGCTGCTGATCGAGGACGAGCCCAGCATTGCCGAAGCGGTCCGCTTCATCCTGTCGCGCGAGGGCTGGCGTTGCGAGCAATGGCCCGAAGGCAATGGCGCGTTGCAACGTATCCGCGCGCTTGCGCCACGTCTGGTCATCCTTGATCTGATGCTGCCGGGCCGCAGCGGGGCCGAGGTGCTTGCCGATCTGCGCGCTGATCACGCCCTGAAGGGATTGCCCGTTCTGCTGCTCAGCGCACGGGGCTTGGCCAACCTGCCCCAGGGCGCCGACCGCATACTGGTCAAGCCCTTTGCCAATGATGATCTGCGCGCTGCGGTGCGCGAGTTGCTGGGGTGACCTTGCGTATGCGCCGCCTGTTTCTTGGCCGCAGCGCCTATCGCAAGCGCCGGCTTGGCGATGCGACCCGGGTGCTGCCCGTGCTTTTCGCACTGCTGACGCTGCTGCCACCGATGTGGCTGCCGCAATACTTCAGCTTTGCGCGCGGCGCGGTCTGGCTGGCGGCAGGCTGGGCGCTGACCATTGCCGTGACCGCCGGATTGCACCGCGCCATCGCCCGCAGCCGGACGGAGGACGAGGATGACGCCTGAAACGCTTGGCGCAGCCTCGGTCGTCTATATGGCGCTGATGTTCCTGCTGGCCCATGCCGCCGATCGCGCCGCTGCGCGCGGACGCTGGCGCTGGATGGACCGGCCAGTGATCTACACCCTGTCGCTTTCGGTCTATTGCTCGGCTTGGACCTTTTACGGCGCGGTCGGCTATGCCACCCGCTCGGGGCTTGAGTTTCTGACGATATACCTTGGTCCTGGCATCGTCTTTGCCGGGGCATGGTGGGGCCTCAGGCGCCTCGTCCGCATCGCAAGGCTGCATCGCGTGACCTCGATCGCCGATCTGATCTCAAGCCGTTTTGGTAAATCTGCCGGGCTCGCCGCGCTGGTCACGCTGATCGGGGTGCTGGCGGCAACGCCATATATCGCGCTGCAGCTGCAATCAGTGTCGATGGCCCTGTCGGCCTTTGCCTCCAGCGGCCATCCTCTGCCCGGCAATGTCACATTATGGGTGGCGGTCGGGCTTGCCGCCTTTGCCATTCTTTTTGGCACCCGCAACCTTGCCGCAAATGAGCGGCACCATGGCGTCGTCATCGCAATCGCTGTCGAGGCTGTGGTCAAGCTCGCCGCGTTTGTCGCCATCGGGGCCTATGTGCTTTGGGGCATCGCCGATGGTCCCGCAGATGTGTTGGCACGCATCGACAACATGGCGGACTCACCCGCAGGAGAAGGCTGGCAGATCCGCCCCGACCGCTGGTTCACGCTGATCCTGCTTTCAGGTGCGGCGGTGATGGTCCTGCCGCGCATGTTCCACGTCATCGTGGTCGAGGCGAGCGACGAAGACCGCCTGCGGCAGGCCGGCTGGGCCTTTCCGGCCTATCTTGCTGCAATGTCTTTTCTGGTCCTGCCCATCGCCGTCGTTGGCGCGGACCTGCTGCCCAAAGGCTCGAATCCCGATCTTTATGTTCTCGCCCTGCCGCTTTCGCAGGGGCGCGAGACGCTGGCGGCGCTGGTATTCCTTGGCGGCTTTTCTTCGGCCATGTCGATGGTTGTGGTCAGCGCCATCGCCCTGTCGACGATGATGGCAAACCACTGGCTTGTGCCCCTGTGGCTTTGGCTGCGACAGGCGGCGCTGTCCGAGCCGCCCCAATCGCGTGAGGATCTCGGCGCGTTGATGCTGAACGCGCGCAGGCTGGCCATCGTCTCGGTCATCGGGGCGGGGTGGCTGTATCATCACATGACTGGTGGCACGACGGCACTGGCCGCTATGGGCACGGTCGCATTCTCGGGTATGGCGCAGGTGCTGCCTGCGATGATTGCCGGGCTGATCTGGCGCGGCGCAACCCGGCGCGGAGCCATCGCCGGGATCGTCGCCGGCACGCTGATCTGGGCTGGCACGGTCTTTCTGCCTTCGCTTGGTCTTTTCGACCATCCCGCCATGCCGGCCGGCATCGACCCCTTTGCAGGGGCGGTGCTGCTTGCGCTGGCGGTGAACCTGTCGCTGCTGATCCTGATATCGCTGCTCGACTTTCCCCAACCGGCTGAGCGGCTGCAATCTCTGTCTTTCGTTCACGCCATCGCACCCGATCCCGCCGCAAGTGACAGCGCGCCCGCTGCACAGGCCGAGGCGCTGCTGACCCTCGCCGGGCGGATCTGGGGTAATGAACACGCGCTTGACGTTTTTCGCAAAGCCTCGGAAAAACAGGGAAAATCCGGTTATCTGCCCGATCTGACGCCGCGCTTCCTGACCGAGTTTGAACGCCACCTCGCCGGCACCGTCGGCGCGGCGACCGCAGCGGCTCTGATGACCCGCGTCGGTGGTCGTGGCGGCGTAACCGTCGCCGATCTCATGGAGGTCGCAGGCGAGGCCAGCCGCGCGCGCGAGGATAACCGCCGCCTTGAGCTCACCTCGGCCGAACTTGCCCGCACAGCCGCGATGCTGCGCGAAAGCAACGAGAAGCTGACAGCGCTTTCCGCGCAAAAGGACGCATTTCTGGGCCAGATCAGCCATGAGCTGCGCACGCCCATGACCTCGATCCGCGCCTTTTCCGAAATTCTTATGGAGCCCGAGCTGCCCGCCGAAGACCGCGCCCGCTTTGCTGGAATCATTCAGGACGAGGCGGTGCGCATGACGCGGCTGCTTGACGATCTGCTGGATCTATCGGTGCTGGAATCGGGTCGCGCACAGCTCAAGCCCGGAGTGATCAACCTTCACGATCTGATCGACCGGGCGTTGGCAGCCGCTGGGGCTGTGGCCGCCGAGCGTGATTTTTCAATCCGTCGCAATCCGATTGCCGAGCATTTGCCGGTGATCACTGACCCCGACCGGCTGCTGCAGGTGCTGATCAACGTCGTCTCGAATGCACGCAAATATTGCGACGCGGCAGAACCTGTGATCCGGATCGAGACCCGCCGCACCCCAAAAGGCTGGACCGAAATCGACATTCACGACAACGGCTCGGGGATTGATCCGGAAAGCCGGGCGCTGATCTTTGAGAAATTTGCGCGGCTGGACGATCCCGCGCGGGCTGGGGGCGCGGGGCTGGGGCTGGCAATCTGCAAGGAAATCATGGGTTTCCTTGGAGGTTCGATCAGCTACCTGCCCGGTCAGGGCGGCGCCTGTTTTCGCCTCTCTCTGCCGTCTCGGCCTCCACGACGTCCGGAAAGTCCTGACGATTTGACGGGTTAAACCTTTTCGCAACCAGTCTGTGCCAATCTGCCCCCAAGGCGGCATCGATTCGGTCAGGCATGAACAATACGGCACAGGAACAATCAGGCGATCCGGGGCGGACAGCGGGGCAAACGGGCGGATCCGCCATGGTCTTGCGTCATTGGATCACTCAGCGCGACCGGATTCGATCAGATGCCGGAACCTCTGGGTATCAGGTTGCCGAACTGCAGCTTGAAAGCGCGGTTGCGACCGCATTCGCCCGCGCTGCTGAAAAGCAGGCGCGGCTGGCCGTGCTGGTCGAAAAGGCTGAACTGGCGCAAACCACCCCGGCAGAGCTGCAAGAACTGCTACCCGAACGCGCGATTCTATCGGTGGTCGAGGGGCGGCAGGACATGCTTGGTGTGGTGGCAATCTGCCCGTCGCTGCTGGGCTCGCTTATCGAGATGCAGGCGATCGGCCGGGTGACGGCACGCCCAATATCACCGCGCAGGCCGACCCGCACGGATGCAACGATTGCCGCAGATTTTGCTGAGACGCTGTTGACCGAGCTTTCTCGTCAATGCGGCACCCATCCTGATAGCCCCGATTTCGGCGCATTTCGCTATCTGACCCATATAGACGAACCGCGCCTGCTGGCCCTGATGCTGGAAGAGGGCAGGATGACCCGGCTAAGTCTGCAATTTCACATCGGCCCGGAAAAGCAGCGTCAGGGCAGCCTGCTGCTTGCCCTGCCCGCCCCCGCCGACACGCGCCAGACTCTGCCCGACCACATAGCTCTGCAGCACATAGAACCAATCGCGTCCCCGCCGCTTGCCGAAGCACGCGAGGTTATAAAAACAGCCAGCACATTGGCGGGGATCGTGCAGGAGACTCCGCTACCGCTTGTCAGCGTCCTTTGCCGTCGCAAGATCAGCCTGAACGAGCTGCGTGCACTCACTCCGGGCGCATTGCTGTCCCTGCCGCGGAACTCACTGAATGAGGCAAGGATCGAATCCCCCTACGGACAATTGATCTTGCAAGGAAAACTGGGCGAGAAAGATGGCCTCCACGCCATCCGGCTGCAGGCTGGTGACAAAGATGGGTCCCCCATCGCTACGGATATCCCTGGCCGTTCCGATGACAACAGCTTTACACAGGCGGTGACGGCATCGTTGGGCACTTCTGCGCGGCAGGCAGAGGATGTATCCATGCTGGCTGACGCGGACCTGGAGGATCCGTTCCGTCCAACCACGCCCCTGACCAAGGTCGGTTAATCGCGATGCCGTTCATGCCTTTTCGTCACAATAGGGCCACATTCAGGCAAAATTGGCCGTTCTAATACCATCACACAGTATGGAATCCCCCGGCAAGGCCAGATTCCCCTTGAAAAATTACCCCTCAGGACGCATGTAGCATGCGCCCGCCACCGGGCGGGGTACCCCTACAGGAGACAACATGGCCAAGGAAGAAATGCTCGAATTTCCCGGCGTCGTGAAGGAACTCCTGCCTAATGCGACATTCCGGGTCGAGCTAGAAAACGGCCATGAGATTATCGCACATATGGCAGGTAAGATGCGCAAGAACCGCATCCGCGTCCTCGCCGGCGACAAGGTTCAGGTGGAAATGAACACCTATGACCTCACCAAGGGGCGGATCAATTACCGCTTCAAGTAAGGGCACAGACGCTCTCGCACGCGAGTTGATTGCAGCGGGCGCGTCAGAAGATGCGACCGCCCGCGAGGCGCATGATGCCCAGTCGCCTGCTGTAAAAATGCAGCGTCCGGCACCTGCCTTGGTCCTGGGGTCGGCCAGCCCGCGCCGGCTTGAGCTTCTGGCGCGGATCGGCGTTACTCCTGCCCATATCCAACCCGCCGATATCGACGAGACACCTCGTCGTGGTGAGTTACCGCGCGATTACGTCCGCCGCATGGCCCGCGAAAAGGCAGAGGCGCTGATCAGCTCGACCAATGACGCAGTCTTATGCGCCGACACAGTCGTGGTCGCGGGCCGTCGAATCCTGGGCAAACCCACCGATTTGGCAAAGGCGCGGTGCTATCTGCAGCTTCTCTCGGGTCGCCGGCATCGGGTTCTGACTGCTGTCACCCTTGCCCATGACGGGCGGCTGCGCGAAAGGCTGGTCGAAACGGTTATCCGTTTCCGCCCTCTGACCGCCGGGACGATCGACGAATATCTTGACAGCGGCGAATGGCAGGGCAAGGCGGGCGGCTATGCCATTCAGGGCCGCGCGTCTGCCTTTGCATTGTGGATGCGAGGCTCTTACACAAGCGTGGTCGGGCTACCGCTGGCGGAAACGGCCAGCCTGCTCGCTGCAATCGGAATTCAGGGAAAGATGGCATGAAGGGGCGCCAGATCGTTCTGGGACAGGTCTTTGGTCGCGAAGCGGCCGCGCTGATGCTGGACGGCCGGCTTGAGGATCTGCTGATCGACCTTGGCGATGCGATGCCGCTCGCCCCCGGTGCGATCTGCCGCGCCAAGGTTGATCGGCTGGTCAAGGGACAAGGCGGCGTGTTTTTGCGCCTGCCTGACGATGCGCGCGGCTTTCTGCGTGACCGCAGCGGTTTGCGCGAGGGGCAATCATTGCTTGTGCAGGTCAGCGGCAGCGCCGAAGAGGGCAAGGCGATTCCCGTCTCAACCCGGCTGAATTTTCGTGGCCGCCATGTCATCGTGACCCCGGGCGCGCCGGGCGTGAATGTCTCGCGCCGCATCCGTGATGATGAGCTGCGCGAAAACCTTGTCAGTCTGGGCAAAGCCGCATTAACAGAAATCACCGACCCGCCCGGCATTGTCTTTCGCTCAATTACGGCAGAGGCGGCCGAAGATGAGATCAGCACTGAACTGGCTGAGATTCTTGAACTTGCAGCTGCTATTCTAGCCGACCGGGAGGGGCAGCCCGAACTGCTGCTCGATGCACCTGCGCCGGCTGAGCTGGCCTGGCTGGATTGGGCGGATCCCGCCCCGGACAGTGTCGAGGACGGCCCCGACGCCTTCGAAATTACCGGGGCCGAGGCGATGGTCCAGCAAATGCTGTGTCCGCGCGTGGATCTGGGCGGCGGCGCCTGGGCCGAGATCGAGGCCCTGCGGGCGCTGGTTGCGATCGACGTGAACACTGGCAGTGACCATTCGCCTGCTGCCGGGCTTAAGGCCAATATCGCCCTGGCGCGGGACCTGCCCCGTCAATTGCGTCTGCGCGGCCTGGGTGGCCAGATCGTCGTCGACTTTGCCCCGATGCCCAAGCGGGATCGCGGGACGCTGGACCAGGTCCTGCGCGCGGCCTTCCGTTCGGAAACGACCGAGACGGTGCTGATCGGCTGGACCGCGATGGGACTTTACGAGATCAGCCGCAAGCGTGACCGTATCCCGCTGACGCGGCTGGCCAGAGCGGAGGACAAGGCATGAAATGCCCGATCTGCGGCAAGCCCGCCTCAGAGCGTTATCGCCCTTTTTGTTCGCGCCGCTGCGCCGATGTCGATCTGGCACGCTGGCTGCGGGGCGACTATCGCATCCCGGGCGAGCCGGTTGTTGATCCTGACAAGGAAGAGTGAAAAATTTCGCTTTTTGGCACTGGACACCGGCGCGGCACTGCCCTAACAACGCGCCTGTCCAAAGCAGAAAGCTGCGGGCCCGGATAGCTCAGTTGGTAGAGCAGCGGATTGAAAATCCGCGTGTCGGTGGTTCGAATCCGCCTCCGGGCACCATTTTTTCAATAACTTAGCATTTGCGACCAAGCCGAAGGTATCACCCATGATATCAGGTTGCTGTTCTGGTCTCGTTCTGTTCATTTTCTTTCTCCCACGCCTGCCGAGCTGTTGCCGCTGTCGCGAGGGACTAGCTTTGGCACAAACGCGCATTAGGTTGCGGACAAAAAAATTCCGCAGGGCGCGGCGCAACTGTCAGGATCAGGAAATTGTTCTTTCGGCTAACAGTCGCGATCCAGCCGCGCACATTGTTGAAGCGCAACATACAGAGGCCGGTTGAACTTGAACAGCTCCAAGTGAAACCGGCATTCCGGCGAAGGCCAGACCCCACGGCGCAGACGCTTTAGCTGCATGCCGAACGTCTTGGAACGGCGCGCGCTGCGCTCGGCAATCCATCTGGTTATGTAAGTCTTGAAGCGCGGCACACCATCCAATTCATGGACATGCGCCACTGCGACAATTTCCTCTGCGGTGAACCATTCGGAGTCGTCGCCTCTGACCTGCAATATTCCGGAAGCGCGACGTCTACCTCTGCGTCCAGATACTCCCACAACGCCTAGTCAAAGGCTGTCCAGTGGTATTCAAGCGCACCGCCGCCCCTTTGGCCCTCCCGCTTTCGACACAGTTCCGACGGCGGGCCTGCGCCATCATCGCCCTTGAGCTGTTTCGTCATGCCCCAGCGGGTCGCCGGCACTCCAAGAACCTGATGGATTTCGGCCAATTTAGCGGCTTCGCCAGCCGTAAACCATTTGCAGGCATCATCCTTTTCCGCCGCCATCAATTTCCTCTTATCAGCTTGAGTTTGACCAGCATCTTGGCGGCGTCCTCGACGTTCGGCAACGCCACACCTGTCAACGGCGGAGCAAAAGTCGGCCGGG